>DATIHT010000069.1:0-34608 GCA_035480415.1 Saccharimonadales bacterium (SeqCode)
AAAGAAGCAGCAACACCGGCATTTAAAAAATACGGCCAGCAAGTTATAAAAAATGCAAAGGTTTTAGCAGACGAACTTACAAAAAATGGTTTCGATTTAGTTTCCGGCGGAACAGATAATCATCTAATTCTTATAGATTTAAGAAACAAGGGTATCAATGGTAAATTGGCAGCCTATGCTCTTGAGGTTGCAAACATTGTAATAAATATGAATGGTGTCCCCTTTGACACCAACCCGCCACTCTATCCTTCCGGAATCAGACTGGGACCCCCCGCAATAACAACAAGAGGTATGAAAGAAAAAGAAATGAAACAAGTAGCTATGTGGATAACCAGAGCAATAAATGCAGTTAGTGGTGACAAACTCCCTACAGATAAAGAACAGAGAATTGCATTCGTAAAAGACTTCAAGTTAAAAGCAGATAAAAATAAAGAGCTTCTGAAAATAGCTGCAGAAGTAAAATCACTAACAAAGTACTTCCCTCTCCCGTAAATGAAATATGTCTTATTTGACATAGACTCCACTTTAATTGAGGCCCACTCCCAATCAAACAAAGGTGCATCAAGAGTAATGTTCAAAAAAGTATTTGGTATTGATGCAAACGAGGAAATGGTCCCATTCCGAGGAATGACCGAAAACCATCTAATAAGAAGCGTTACGGAAAAAATTACCGGCAAAAAGTTAGATAAGATTCCACAAAAAGCCTACGATATTTGGGCGGATACAGCAAAGGCTGCTCTTAAAAAATCTCCAGCAAAAACCATGCCAGGAATTGGAAAACTGCTACAAGATCTCACCAAACAAAAAGGCATCTCCCTTGCGGTTGTCACTGGCAACTCACCCAAAAGAGCACTTTATAAATTACAGTCTGCAAAAATGGTAAAATATTTCACAAATAAAAAAGGCGAGGTCGAAGGGTCATTTGGATCAAATGCAGACAATAGAGAAGAATTAATTCTAAATGCTAAAAAGAAATATCTTAAAAAACTAACGATAAAATAATTTTAATAGACGACTCCCTAAAAGGTGCGCGGGCAGCCAAAAAATACAAAATCCCGGCAATAATGGTCGCAACAAGTGATTTCAGTGAAAAGGAGTTAGGTAAGTATTCTAAACATACATTCGAAGACCTTGGAGAAAATAGATGGAAACAAGCGATTAAGATTATAAACGAAATTTAACTAGGCGGCTTGGGCAAACTTCTCAAATGGCATATCTATGGTAGCGTAATTTTCATCGCCAACTGTCATTTCTTCCAGAATTTTATCACCTACTGCATATAAACGTCTCACGCCGTTTTTCCATTTGGAAATATCCTCAACAAGCATTTGTTCTGTTGCTTCATAAGCCAGGGATTGATCTATAAATCCTGGTTCAACTGCTTTCCAGGTTTCTTCCGATACAAATGGCTTTAGTTGCTGTTCAAAAAATTCATGAACACGGGTTCCCAAAATAAGATGCATGCTTAAAATGCCAAAATAGATTCCTACTTCAGCATATTCCTGCCAGTGTTCCTCCATCCATTTTTCAAACTTATTCTTTGTCTGAGCAACACCAGTATAAAAAAATGGCGTCCTGTCATTCCCATCCTCATCCAAATCCTCTCCAAAAAATGTAGACGGCGTACTCGAGTAGAAAATTACTCTCATGTCTCCCGTAATTTCACCCTTTTGTTTGGATTCTTTTATTTTTTCTAGAAGATTTATATTTGCAGTAACATTAATGGCTTCAGCAGCAGGCATTTGAGCTTCTATTTCCTCAGAAATCTCTATTTCAAACTGAGCTAACTTCTCATCAACCTGCTCACCAGTGTATGTAGTTGCAGGTGTACCTGAAATAGTTTCAGTTATCCCCTGCTCAGCGTTTCTCTTGCCCCTTTGTAAGCCCCTGAGAACACTAATCATCTTTACAATCAGCGCTCCTTCAAGTCCACCAGCGGCAGAGAGAATCACATCAGTCGGATATTTTCCTTGCTCTTTCAGTTTTGAGTAAGCAACGCCGACTTCCTCATCATTAGTTATATCTGCAATAAAGGGGAGAGTTCTCTCAACACCAATCTGATTGGCAACCTTTTCAAACTTGGCTGTAGTCTTGCCTGGATCTATTACACCAGTTTTTCTATCCTTAACAAACCTCATACCAGCAATAACTTCAATTCCAGGAATTTCTGCTGCTACATATTCCCCAGTGCCTTCGCTAGCACCAGTCATCATGACAACTCTTCCAGAAAGTTGTGAGGCAACTTCTGCCCTTCTTGCTACTTCTTGTGGAGTTCTTACATCACCGTCCGTTGTCATAACATGTGGAAGATACCACTCAAACCCAGACGATGTCAAAAAACCATCAAAAAGTTATAATTCTCCTAGATGGCACAGATGCTCGATGGAAAATCAGTAAGAGACAAAATTGCAGTAGAGTTAACTGCACAAATTGCAAAACTCGACCAAAAACCGGAGCTTGTTATTTTCCAAATTGGCGATGTTGCAGAATCAAACACTTACATTGGCCAGAAAATAAAGTTTGGTGAAAAAATCGGTGCGGTCGTCACCCTCGTAAAATTACCAGAAGATATTTCTCAGGCCGAAGTAATAAAAGAGGTTGAGGCAAAAAACCAAGATGAGACTGTAAACGGAATTATTGTACAACTACCTATTCCAAAAACTTTAGACAAAGAAGAAATTATACAAACCATAGACCCCAAAAAAGATGTGGATGGACAAAATTCTAAAACACTTAAGCTCTTGATGGAAGGAAAAGATTGTTTTATTCCGGCAACAACACAAGGCGTTCTAACCCTTCTGGAACATTACAAAATCTCACTTGCCGGCAAACATGCAGTGATTGTTGGCAGATCAACACTAGTTGGCAAGCCAACAGCACTCGCGTTTTTAAATAAAGACGCTACAGTAACTATTGCACACAGTA
This sequence comes from Saccharimonadales bacterium (SeqCode), assembly GCA_035480415.1. Taxonomy (GTDB): domain Bacteria; phylum Patescibacteriota; class Microgenomatia; order Curtissbacterales; family GWA2-41-24; genus DATIHT01. Next base: position 2,926 of record DATIHT010000069.1, read on the forward strand.
AAACTGAAAACTTGAAACAAGAAACTAGAAACGCGGATATACTTATAGTTGCTATTGGCAAACCGAAAATGATTACAAAAGAATTTGTAAAAGCCGGCCAAGTTGTTATTGATGTAGGGATAAATGTTGTGGATCAGTCATCAGAGACCAGAGACCAGAGACCAGAAAAACCAAAACTCGTTGGCGATGTTGATTTTGAAAATGTAAAAGATATTGTGGAAGCCATAACCCCAGTCCCTGGTGGAGTTGGCCCAATGACTGTCGCCTCACTCTTCCAAAACCTCCTTGTTGCTTACGAGAGCCAAAATTCCTAAACTCTACATGTTTATGTATGCAGAAGTAGTAGTGCTGACTTACCAGGCACCAGATATTCAAACTTTTACTTACGAAATTCCAAAAGAGCTGGAAGGTAAAATAAAAATTGGGCAGTTAGTATCTGTCCCATTTGGCAAAAGAAATCCCTATGGTGTCATCATGGCAACGAGGTCCGTCCTCTCCGATGCCAGCCCGAGGACGGACCTCGTCAAAAAAATCACCTCAATAGTTATTGAACAACCATTACTACTTCCACACCAAACTCGACTTCTTGATTGGATGACGAATTATTACCATGCATCGACGGTTAATTGTCTGGAAGCAATGTTGCCGCAGATTCCACGAGATCCGAGGTCGGACCTCTCCGTTGGTCAAACTTTAGTTTTAGTTCCAAGCATTAATCAGCTCCCGCAAACCATGGCACAGTTTTCTTCTAAGAATTTTGCCCTCTATCACAGCGATTTAAAACCAAAAGAAAAATTCGCCATCTGGCAAAAAATCGCGAATGGTAATTACGATTTTGTCTTCGGTACGAGATCCGCAATTTTTACCCCTTGTCCAAAACTTAAAGAAATAATAATTTTCGACGAACATGATGGGGCGTACAAAGACGAGCGGTCTCCGTATTTTTCTACACTGACAATTGCACAAAAGCTACAAGAACTAACAGGCTGCAGTTTAAAAATTATTGATACTTCGCCTAAGGTAACGACGTACTTTAATCTCGGCACGAGGGCGGACCTCGTACAGCCGAGGTCCGCCCTCGATAAGGAAATTAAAACCCAAATTGTCTCTATGGTTGAAGAAAGACAAGGTGGAAACTTCTCACCGCTTTCGGATATTTTGCAAAACTACATTAAAGGTGGAGTTTTAAAACAGAAAAAAATTCTGCTCTTTTTGAATAAAAAAGCAGAGAGCGGACATATTTACTGCAAAAACTGTAAGTACAGCAACTTTGCAAAAGTTGAACCGGAGACTTGCCCCGAATGCAACTCGACTGACATTTTCTTTAACACAACAAACGTTAATTCCTTAGCAACGGTTGTTAGGAAATTAGTGCCAAACGTAAAGGTCAACATCATTGCCAAAGCATCAGGGTCCGACCCTGATGCAGGGTCGGACCCTGCCAGCGTGGACATTGCTACGGCTTCTGTCTTCTACAAATTGCTCCTTTTTCGATACGATTTGGTGGCGCATGTTTATACAGATGCTCTTTTGAACATCGTCGACTTTGCAACAAACGAGAAACTTTACCAACAAATTACAAATCTTAAAAAAATAACAAAAGGTCTTTTGTTGCTACAAACATTTAGCCCAAATGATCCAACAATTCACCAAGCAGCAGATGGAAATTACAAAAAGTTTTTTCAGAAGGAAATAGAACAACGCAAAAACCTTTCGTATCCACCATTTGCTCTTTTGGTTAAATTAACCCAAAAAGGAAAAATTCCCGCCCGCAACGCCTTGCGTAGCATGGCGGACAGGGACCAAAAGGTTGAGGAAAAATCCCAAGTTCTTTTTGAAAAATTAAGCGGTTCTCAATTTGCAATTTCCAACCCGGACATTTCTATTCTTGGCCCGTTTAAACCAACCTTTAGTGGAAAAAGCTCGAAATATAATATAATTGTCAAAATTCCAATTGAGAATTACGATTTAAAATCAAAAGGAAAAGCGGTGGATTCGATTGCTCCCCTTTTTGATTTTATTACTCACGATTGGCAAATAGAAATAGAAACAGAAAGCATAAATGATTAAACCTTTTATCACACTACCAGATGAGCGAATTAGACAAGTTTCCGATGAGGTTATAAGTTTTGATAAATCTATTAAGGACTTAGTAAGAGACTTAATAGAAGTTTCTGCAGCACAAATAAACCCGCCCGCACTCGGAATGGCAGCGCCTCAAATCGGAGTTACCAAAAGGGTCTTTGTTGCCAGAATCAGAAATAAGTTTAAGCCTTTTATAAACCCAAGGATTATAAAAACTTCCCCAAAAGAAGGCCCTTATTTAGAGGGCTGTTTTTCTGTAACTGGAATTTACGGACAAGTAATACGACCCCTCGAGGTAACCATTGAAGCTCAGGACCAAAACGGTAAAAAAATGGTAAGAACTTACAAGGGCTTGGCTGCCAAAATTATCCAGCACGAAACAGATCACCTGGACGGAAAACTTTTTGTAGATCTTGCACACGAACAGAACGGCAAAATCTTCAAAATTGAAAAGGATAAAAAAGGTAACGAGGAATTAGTAGAAATCCCATTTCCGTAAGTCCCAGACGTCATTCTGAACTTGGTTTGTGAATCTCTCCAAGTATATACTTAATATTAGATGCTGAAATTAATTCAGCATGACAAAGAATGAAAATCGCCTTTTTTGGAACACCAACATTTGCCCAAATAGTTCTCGAAAAACTAATTGCCTCCCAGTACAAGCCGGAACTTGTAATAACAGCACATGATGCAAAAGCAGGAAGAGGAAGACAAATTAAATCGTCTCCGGTAAAACAATCAGCAGAAAAAAATAATATAGAGGTAATTACTCCAACAAATCTAAAAGACGTAAACAATCTCGACTTTGAGTTGGCAATTTTAGTTGCCTACGGAAAGATACTTCCCCAAAATATTCTAGATATACCAAAATATGGATTCATAAATGTTCATCCCTCTCTTCTTCCAAAATACAGAGGCCCTTCCCCTATTCAATCTGCAATCCTGAATGGAGAAAGAACAACAGGTGTTTCAATAATGCTCTTGGATCAAGAAGTTGATCACGGACCAGTTTTGTCACAAAAAGAAATAGAAATAGAAAAAAGTGACACTCATGATTCTCTTGCACAAAAATTGGCAAACGTCGGAGCTGATTTATTATTGGAAACCTTACCTCCATATTTGGATGGATCACAAAAACCAAAAGAGCAAACCCACCAAGAGGCAACAGTCACAGAACACATTACAAAACAAGACGGATATTTTGATATTGAAAATCCTCCAAAAAAAGAAGATTTAGATCGAATGATAAGAGCCTATTTCAGATGGCCCACTGCATGGACAAAAATACATGGAAGAGTAGTTAAGTTTTTACCTGAAGGGAAAATTCAGCCTGAGGGCAAAAAACCAATGAAATTAAAAGAATTCTTAAACGGATACCAGCAGTTCAAAGACCAGATAGAAAAATTGTTTTAAGCAGCAGCAACGGCTGCCACTTTAGGAGATTGCTTCACTTCGCTGGCAACATATTTGACAACTTTTGGCATTGAGGCCTTAACTCTTCTTAGGCATTTGGAACAAAGCCTCATTGTTTTGTGAACACCTTTATATGTCACTTTTGCATAATGAAGATTGACCATCCAGACGTGCCTTTTCTTGGTTGCCCTCATAGCCCAGCCTCCACCGTATTGGTGGGCACCAGACTGTTGTATCATTGATTTCTTACCGCAAACTTGACAAACTCTCATAAATTAAAAATCCAATTCCCAAAATCCAAACTCCAAAATTTGGCGTTTGGTACTTGGTCATTGGTAATTTGAATCTGCTAGAATATACCATAACTCGCCTTTTTGTGGCAATAACAATCTATGTTTAGAAATAGCAACATAATCCAATTATTGATAGTTTTCTTGATTGCCAATATCTTAATAAGCGGTCATTTACCCAGATTATTATCATTACTTTTATCCGACCCAATTCTTGCCCTTTCGACAATAGCGGGCATAATCATAGGAATAACAGTTCACGAATTTTCGCACGCTTTCGTTGCCTACAGACTTGGCGATCCTACTGCAAAACTCCAGGGTCGTCTGACTCTGAATCCAGCCTCTCATCTAGACCCAGTTGGTACACTAATGATTATTTTTTTAGGGATTGGTTTTGGAAAACCTACTCCATTCGATCCGTACAACCTAAGAAACATAAAGCGTGACTCTGCATTAATATCTGTCGCGGGCGCAGTTTCCAATTTCATTCTTGCTATTTTACTTTCAGTACCTTATCTACTTGCCTACTACACTCATTCACTCAACCCTACAATTATTCAACTTTACTATTACCTTTCAGCGCTTATTTTTATCAATGTTGGCCTAGGAGTTTTTAACCTATTACCAGTATCTCCCCTGGATGGCTTCAAAGTTGTTGCAGGTCTTCTGCCTCGAGACTGGTACGAAGATTTTATGCAAATGGAAAGGTATGGAATATTCATTCTTATGTTACTTTTAATTTTTCCGGGGCTACTTTCATCTATTGTTTTTCCTCCCATTGCAAAGATCATAGAACTTCTACTACCAGGTTTTTCTACGCCTATTTAACAAATAGCTTACAAGACCCCCACCTCAAGCCATTAAAAAAACCAGCCGATTTTTCGACTGGTATGATGATTTCACCTACTTGTGGCGCATGGCTTAGCGAATTTCTTCGGTAGTAGTCAGGTGGATGTCTAGCCATACTATACTGGACGTCGACTTCCAAAAACTTTTAAATGAAGCGAAGAAAAGGGGCTAAAACTTTTAAAGTGCAACCCAAGTAGGTCTAGTTACATAATACCACTTTTGGTCAATCTTTTAAATTAAGTGAAGATTTATTTTGAGCGAAAAATGAAATTTTGAGCGGGAATCAGGAACCGATTAAAAATCGTGTTTCTACTTGGTGCCGACAATTACCTGGATGTCTGCGGAATTTGAAGATTCGAGTGGATCACTGCTTGTAATTACCGAATATTTAGAAGAAAGATCGGCAGTTAACGCAGATTCAAAACTCTTGAATGATGTTTTAAACTTAAGAACTGTCTGAGTGTAAGTATTATCATCAGGAGCATTTCCAATTCCAATCACATTCCAGCCTTTTTGTTCCAAAAGATCTTTCATGGAAGAAGCAGCTCCTGTTACGCCACTACCATTTAGAACTTTAATGTTTGGTTCTTTTTTGTTGACAGAAGGCGAAGGCGAAGTCACTTCTAGCGGGCTTGGACTGGAAAACACTGCAGTCTCCGGTGTTGGAGAAGCTTCCGAACTTCCCATTCTAAGGCTTGCAAACGGCCCAATGCCCTTAAAATAAGCAAACGCCAGTGCGCCGATGATAATCAAAATGATAAGAAGCCAAAGCCATTTTGCATTTTTCTCGCCAGATTCCTGATAAAGAGGACTGGATTGGGTGGGTGTTTGGTTTACTGTTTGCTGTTCGTCCATTTTGCGGTAAGCTCTGGGGCAAGAAAATTGAGCTCGGTGAAATTGTATCAGATTAAGTCAAGCCCCGCACCTTTTAGCTTTAAAAAAGACTTTTTGAAATCATTATTTTTTAAATTATTTGTAACTACAAAATAAATCTCATTCGTGGTCAGACTTTAATTAAAATAGACAATAAACATTTGATTAAAAATAAAAAGCTAAAAAGGTGCGGGGCAAGCCCTACAAGAAAAAGGTACCAAAAGTGTCAAAGGTATCAAGAGTATCAAAAGCTAGAGTCAATTGCCCATACAATCTATTTAGGTTAAAATTACACTAAATTGCCGAGATGGCGCAGCGGTAGCGCAATCGTTTTGTAAACGATAGGTCGTGGGTTCGAATCCCACTCTCGGCTCAGCCTAAACCTGATCCCTATATTTACTTTCGGTTTTTCTTCGGGTAAACTAATTTATGTGCGTTACGACTTTTTTGATAGCCTAGATTATAAAAAGAAACAAGCAAAAATAGCCCAGTTAAACTGGACAAAAGGCTTATACTCTTCATTACTAAAAAAGGAGGAGCGAAATTGCAAAAATTTACACTGTAAGAAAATTTTCATCGTTCATCCAAGCGATAGACAAAAATACTGTAGCAAGAATTGTTGGAATATTGTTAAGAGAAACTATGTATCAAAAACTCATCCCATATGTATAGTTTGCAGTAAGACAATTAATCAAAGAGGAGCATCAAAGTTTTGTTCAAATAAATGTCAGGCGAGAAAAAATTATAACGAATATATTATTAGGTGGCAGAACGGTATGGAAAATGGCGTAATAGGTGTTACTACTCAAGTCCTGTCGAACCCCATTAAACGCTACATTAAAGAAAAATATGGTACAAAATGTTCATTATGCGGTTGGAGTAAAAAACACCCAACAACAAATGTCGTACCACTAGAAATAGATCACATAGACGGAAATTCTAATAACAATAAAGAAGAAAACTTAAGGCTTATATGCCCAAATTGCCATGCTCTAACCAGCACATTTAAAAACCTTAACAAAGGACATGGCAGAAGCTGGCGATTAAAAACTTCAAACACTTTCCTGCAAAATTAGCAATATTTCTATATAATTAGTACCTGAGCTGCGGTGCTAGAGTGGACAAATAGATTGGTCTGTAAAACCAACGCCCGTAAGGGCTACGAAGGTTCGAATCCTTCCCGCAGCACTCCCCGGCCGGCATGGCTCAGTGGTAGAGCGAGTCATTGGTAATGACTAGATCGTGGGTCCGATTCCCACTGCCGGCTCCATAATGCTTGCTAAACATATAATCAATTAGTTAAACTACACAACAATGGCCAAACCAAAAAGAACTATGTTCCAGCTTGAATGTACAGTTTGTAAAAACCGCAACTACACAACGGCCAAAAATCCGGAAAACAGCAAAGACAAATTAATCTTCAAAAAATTCTGCAAGCATTGTCGCAAGGTAACTGAGCATAAGGAAGTTAAGATCTAGCGCGACAATGCGCGCCCCTCAAAAACGCTCCATGAGCCGTATTCGAATAGAATTGAAAAGGCGAATGGTAAGTTTAGTGGGGCAAACACTGCAGAAAAGTCACCGAACACAAAGAAGTAAAAATATAGCAACTAGCCACTAGTGCCTAGTGCTTAGTAAGTGTTGTATAGTTGAATTAATGCCCTTCCGTAAGGATTATAGATCATGGATTCTAGATGTTAGAAAAAAATCCAAAATCCAAAATCTAACATCCAAAATCTTCAAAGCGAAACAAGGCTTCACCCTCATAGAGCTAATGATAACCATCACCTTAATCGCCGTTCTTTCTTCTGTTGGCTATTTTAATTACAAAAGCGCACAACAACGCGGGCGAGACCTAAGAAGAAAACAGGATTTCTCCCTCATAAAATCCGCACTTCTTTCCTACTATCAAGACAATGGTTTATATCCGGCAACTTGCAGCGCTTCGGGTTGTGCCGCCGACGGAACAACAACCTGGATACCAGGCATTGGCGGTACCAGTTATGCAAGGCAGTTACCAAACGACCCGCAAGGTACAAATGGAAACTGCACAGCGGGCGGCGGATATTGCTACATGGCACCTGCAGACCAATCCAGCTTTACCCTTTGGACTACTTTGGAAAATACAAGTGACGCACAGAGATATAACGGAAATGATGCAACGTGTACTCAGACACCACCGACAGGAAGCACATTTAATTACTGCATGGAATCCCCGAAGTAAAAGAGTATCAACAAACTTCCAAAATGGGTCTAAATATGCACGGGTGGAAGGAATCGAACCCTCGTTATCGGTTTTGGAGACCGAAGTCCTACCACTGAACGACACCCGTAAGTGCGTTAATTATACTAAATTTTTATTAGGGTTTTTGAGAAGCCGAAGAAAGTGCCGGAACTTGCTGTTTGTAGTCGCGAAAAGCAACAGCAGCAGCAGCAATTAAATACAGATAATCTTGAGACGAGTCCCTTTTCGTCTGAGATGCAACCATTTTGTACACTTTATCCCCATTATCACTTAGGAGTTTATGCGCATCTAAGCTATTTTGTTGCATAAATTCTCGGTAGCTCCCTTCAACCGGGCCGCCATACATATCGATAATCTCCTGTAACCCTCCTCTTCCGTCATGCCACTCCCAAAACGCCATTCCCCAATTCTTCCAATATTTATAAGCCGTTCTCACTTCTATTCCTGCAACAACCAAGCTCTTCTCGATATTGTACCTATCGTCCTTTTCATCATTTGTAATTACCATGTTATGATCTTTAGCCATAGTGTCTCCGATCTGCACCAGTCCTTTGTACGAACTATCCGGATACCCGGCCATTCTATTTGCCTGACTTTCCTGAATTATCTTCCCAAAAAGTAAAGCCGCCACAGCAGGTGGCATTTCCGGCAAGTCTTTTGTCTTTGGATTTTCAGGATCTACATACACCGCTGCTTTAGCCACAGCACTTTCATAAGCCCTTAATTTTTCCAACTCTTCGGGGGCAATCTTTTTTCCTAACATTCTAAATCTTTCCTTTATAACAGGTTCCAGCTCATCCATCGAAGAAAACGGAAAGGCTGCTTTCAACATTTCTGACCTCGGCACTAGTTTTTCCTGCTTTTTTGGCTCTGGCGCTGGTGGAGGTGTTTCAACGACAGGTGCTTGCGGCAAAGGGTCACCAAACGATCCGCCTTTAACCTCACCAGATCCACTTCCAGTATCCTGCGGCCCCCCCATTACCGGCTTTTTCAGAATTCCGGGTAAAATAAGCGCTGCTCCAAAATATGTAAGTATTTTCTTTATCTTGCCAATTGACTCTCTTTTGGAATCATCTTCCTGCTTCATTAAAACCACACCACCCCTTTTACCTTTATTTTTTTCAGCAAGCTTTTCATTCACTGTAAGGACTTGTGGTTGAAACGGCCTGGTATCCGGAACTACTTGTTTTGACACATTTTGCCTGCGATCCTCAAGAAAGCTTTTTCGTCGATGCTGAGAAGCTTCGAAGCTCTCGCGAACAACCCCAGGGCCTTTTCTATGTGCGGCTCTTGCTTTTATTCCTTCTGCTATTATTGGACCATCGGACATAATTCCAGTGTAACGGCTCCTGGACTCAATTGCCAAGCACAAAAATTGCAGATAAAATAGTCGAGATGAATTCGAACATATCCAAGTTTGGGAAAATTCTAAAAGACAGGAACCTGCAAGGTTTCATCGTTACTAATCCGGTAAACATTTTTTACCTTTGCACTTTCCGTGGTATTTCTCAAACAGAACGCGAATCATTTTTAGTTTTTAATCCGAGTGCAACACTAATCGCTCCTCGTCTGTATCAAAAAGAAGCAAAGTCGCTTGCTACTAAAGACCTGTCTATTTTCATCGCCAGAGAAAGAAACGAGCTTTGGGAAAAAGTTAAAGAATTACTAGCAAATAAAAAATGTGGTTTTGAACAAGACAACTTAACCTTTGGTGAATACCAAACTCTGGCAGGGCAGGACCCTGATCAGGGACTGACCCTGGTACCTTGCGAAAACCTGATTGAAAACATGCGGATGATAAAAACACAAGACGAGATTGAGAAAATTGAAAAAGCACAGCTGATTTCCCAGAAAGCCTTTGATGAAATTATAAAAACCATAAAGGCCGGCCAAACAGAAGAAGAGATTTCAGAGCGTCTTAAAACAATTATCAGAAAACTTGGCGGTGAAGGTTTGGCATTTGAATCTATCATTGCCTCCGGACCAAATTCTGGCGTTCCTCATCACATAACAGGGAAACGCAAAATAAAAAATGGCGATATTTTGCTTTTTGATTTCGGTGCCAAATTCCAAAATTATCATGCCGATTTATCCAGAACTGTCTTCGTTGGGAAAGCAAAAGATGAACATAAGAATATTTTCTGGCATGTTCAAAAAGCCCAAGCGAAAGCACTAAAACAAATTAAGACAAAGACAAAGACAAACGAAGCTTTCAACTTCGCAAACAATCACTTTGTAGATTTAAAACTGGAAGAATTCTTCACACATGGACTAGGTCATGGAATCGGTTTGGAAATTCACGAGCCACCTTATCTTCGCGCCACAACCAATGAGCCACTTTTAGAAAATATGGTTTTTTCGATAGAGCCTGGTCTTTACTTCGATTGGGGCGGAGTGAGAATCGAAGACTTAGTGGTAATAAAAAACGGAAGAGCAAAAGTTTTGGGCAAAACTCAGGACGAGATAATAGAAATCTAACACCACAGAATCAAGGACGCACCTCTCGCTACGCTCGAGGAACGTCCTGAGGGAAAGGTTATTAAACCAGCTCTCGGTCAATCACCCACACAATTAAAAGCCCGATAGCAATTGAAATTAACGGGTTCGAAATTCCGGGGGTTTTATTTATAAAGGTTTGCAAACCTGTCCAAATTAAAATTACTGAAACCAGGGTAACAAATGAATATAAAAGTTTATGTTTACCGAAGCGTTTAACAATACCCAGCCTAACAAATTTAGCGTGGTATGCCGGCGCGGCACCAAAAGCGACTTTAACTCCACCCATTGTCTTCAGTAGCATGCTTTGGCTTTTCAGAATCCTGTCTTCCTTTTGAGATATCTTCTCCTCTAGCTTTTTAATCTCACCCTCCTCTGATACAACTCTTTTTTCGAGTCTCTCGATCTTCTTAACTTTATCCATAATTTAATTATACATAAGAAGACACGTTAAAGGACGCACCTCATCCTTCGGACGAGGAACGTCCTTTTTGGGCAGGATTTCCAAAACTTGAATTAGTTGTCTCTTGGAGCTTGAGGTCTTGCTTCTGAAACAAAAATCTTTCGTCCGTCTAATTCTTGACCGTTCAAAGTATCAATTGCTTTTTTAGCATCTTCCTCTGTTGCCATTTCGACAAACCCAAATCCTCGGGATCTACCTGTCATTTTGTCCATTACAACGTTTGCAGAGACAACTTGACCTGCTTTTGCGAAAAAATCACGAAGCTGGTCGTCTGTAGTTGAAAAAGGCAAACTACCAACAAATAATTTTGCTGCCATTAAAATTCACTCTCCTTTCTGTTTAAAAAATAAAGTCAAATTAAGTCCAAGATTCAAGGACGCACCTCTCGCTTCGCTCGAGAAACGTCCTTTTTGGTGGGAATTCTGTTTTAACATTAATTATGAAAAATTTGCATGAAATTGCGCGAGATGAATAACGGGGTTTAAAACTTTCTTGATTTAAATTGTATATATATTATAGGATTTTGTCAAATTATGGTTTTGCAGGAGCAGTTTCATCTAAAGTCATGTTTACCCGGGAAAGTACCTGATCCGGGGTTGTTTCTGACTTTAGCAAATAACCATAGGCGCCAAGTTCCAACCCTTTGGCAATACTAGTATCGTCTGCAACATTTGTGAGCATGACCACAGGGATAGTCGCAGCAGCAGGATCTGCCTTAAGTTCACGCAAAACATCAAGCCCGTTAACCTTGGGCATGAGAATATCCAAAAGAACTAGATTGGGTTTTTTGGAAGAAATCGTTTTGACTGCATCAACATCTGCAACCACCTCTGCTTTGTGCCCACCCTCTGTTAATTTCTTTTTATAGATATTGGCAAGATTTACATCGTCCTCAACAATAATAATATTGGCCATATGTTTTCATTCTAAGACTAATACGGGGAATAGGTCAAATAGATTCCATGGCCTAAAGGCCATGTTCTCTCTTCCTCGCTTCAAAACTAGCTTCATCTCCAGTATGAATGCCGGAGTTTTTCGCTCAGAATAAGCCCTGTTTCTATGCTCTGGCAACTTTGGTGGTCGAAAAAGCCTTTAGCTGTGGCGCATGCGCTTGCTGCTGACCTTTTTGTTGATTTTTTATCTTACCTTCTGTTGATGCCAAACCAATAGTGACATAAAAAGTACTACCAAGCCCAATCCCGGGGGAATCTACCCATATTTTGCCGCCGCTCGCTTCGACAATTCCTTTGGCAATAAAAAGTCCGAGCCCCGAACTTTTATTTCCGGTTTTTTTCATACCCATTTGCAGTTGCCCGAATCTGGAAAAAAGCTTGTCCATCTCATCCTGGGCAATCCCGACACCTGTGTCTGCAATAGAAATTAGAATATCAATTGGGGTTCCGTTTACCTTCTCACAGGAAACCTTAATTTTTACCTCACCATTGTCTGTATATTTGACGGCATTTGAAAGTAAATTATTCAAAACCTGTTTCATGCGGACTTTATCAAACCATGCCTCCGGAATGTCTTTTGCAATATCCACAACCACGCTTAAATGCTTTTCTGCAGCCATCGGCTTATAAGCCTCGATCCTTTCCAAAACCAACCCCTCTAAATCACCGGCTTCGCAAATAACATCAAACTTTCCTGCCTCCATTTTGGCAACATCCAAAAGATCGTTAACAAGCTCGAGCATTGTCTGTGAAGTTGCCTCTATAGTTTCCAAATATTTCTTAAGCTCGTCCTGGCTTACTTTTGGTAAGTCTCCGTCTAAAAGTTCGACAGTGGATTTAATGCTTGTTAATGGCGACCTAAGCTCGTGAACCATAACCGCCATGAAATCCTGCCTTAGTTTTTCCAACGATTTGGCATCTGTAATATCGTGAAACAAAACCACAACTCCAATTGGTTTTTTTATTTTTCTATCTATTACCCTGGAAGTAATAACCTGTAAAACTTTGTCCCGTATTTCAATCTCTTCTGAAGGCGATGACTCTTCACGAGCCAGCGCTTCTTCCATTTTGGTACGCAAATCAAACTTCCCCGACAATGCATTAACAACATCGAAAATCTTCGGTTGGTCGAAAAGCCCCAGGAAACGCCTAAGCTGTTTGTTGGCAAGAATTAGCTGATATCTTGTATCCACCATCATTACACCATCCGAAAGCGACTCTACCGCCTGCAAAAGCTTACCCTTCTCGTTTTCTAAAACTTCATGAAGACGGGAGACCGCATCTGAAGCCTGCTTTGCAATTCTCTGCAATGTAACAACTTCCTCTCCTTTATATAAACCGTCCTGATAAGAAGCAACGTTGATTAGACCCACAACTTTTTCCGAAATGGTGATTGGTAAAGTAAAGGACGATCTAACACCTATCCTTTCCCCTGCATCCAGAAGCCTGCCGGAAATTCGCTCGTCAATATCAAAATCTGTAAGGGGCTCACCTAGCATTTGTGAAAATGAGGCAAGCATTTTTACCTTTACACTGTCTACAAATTCCCTGCTCACAGATTCGTTTACAAATACTTCAAAACGGAGCTTACCATCTGCCTTGATAAGCGACATATTGGAAACAGTAGAATAAGGAAGTAATTGTCCAAGCGAGCCGGAAATTATCTCTATTATCTGGGAAGCGTCTAGGGTTGTTCCCACTCTCTCATCTATCGCCCGCAAAACAGACGCTTCGTATGCTTTGTGGGAAAGTTCTTCTTCGCGCTTTTCAACCCGTGCAAGTTCGGCCAAATATTTCCGGCGCATAAGAAAAAACCCTAGTATTCCAGCAAGAGCACCGACAACAGTAACAACAGCAAGACTGACAGTTATTTGCATGCCTACATCCAGTGTATATGTACCAAAAGTCATTAGCAACTATTTTTTGCCCCTTGACGCAGGTGTATACAAACTGATAAATCTTAGTTGGGTTTGATAAGTGCAAAATGTAAAAAATTTAAACACTATCCTCAAATTAAAGTCTAAGCTTCTTACAATAAAGGCAAACACCCCACTGAGTTCAACATTTAGAAGAATTAACAAAGGTAAAAATTTGGACTTTGTCTACGTGGAAAAACCGCAAAACACTCAAATGGCAGCAGTGCTGACTTCAAGGCTGCTTGGCAGAAAGTTTATTTGGATTCAAGGATTTTCAAACCCACCCATACCAAACCTTGTAGAAAAATTTTTGTTAACCCAGGCAGACAAATTAATAGTTAGCGATATTAAAAACGCCAACAAACTTAAAAGGCTTGGCATTTCCAGATCCAAGATCCAACTAATTAAGTCCTAAAAACGAGGCACTAATCATTCTTCTAAAACCACCCAGGGACGCAAATCTTTTTTGGGAATTTGCGGCGGGAGCAAAAACTTTGTCACACTTTTAATAAACATTAAAGTAATAAAATTTATCCGCTCGTGCGAGAGCCAAAATGTTTTTGGTAGCGCAAGACTAACTGCATACTTCCTTTTGATCTCCTCAACCTCGACTTTATTTGGATGGTCAAAGTAAATTACCCTATCAACCAGAAATTGGCCGACGATATCTTCTCCCGGAGTTTTAATCAACACCGCGTCTCCTGCAGATACTTTTAAATAAGGAGGAATCTTAATCTTGGAAAACCTACCTTCAATTTTTTTCTTACCGGAAAAAATATCGTCTACTGCTTCCTGGTTTAACACTGCCAAATGTTTCATACGGGCAAAGTATCACAATAAGGTGAGTTTTGAAAGATTTAAAGTTCGAGACTTTTGAGGTAATTGCGAAGTTCTTCGGAAATCTCTGAATGATTAAGGCCAAAATCAATTACAGTCTTAAGATATTCCAGCTTATTTCCGCAATCATAATATTTGGCATTTTTAAGCTCTACTGCATAAACATCGCGTTTTTCAATTAGCTCATCAATAGCATCGGCAATCCATATCTCTCCACCCCTTGACGGCTTAAGACCCTCCAGGATATCGAAAATTTCAGGAGTAAAAAGATAACTACCGTGAGTAGCAAGATCCGAAGGCGCCTCATCCACACTCGGCTTCTCAACTATTTTATTGATCTTAAATACATTGTCCTCAATAGGTGTCACATCGGCAATTCCATATTTACTAATATCACTCTTTGGAATTCTTACCCCGGCAATAACAGGTGTGTTGTATTTCTCGTAAGCATCGATTAGCTGCTTCGGTGCAACAGGATCTGCCTGGAAAAACTCATCGCCCCACATAACTAGAAACGGTTCGTCTCCGACTATTTCCCGTGCTGTTAGAATTGCATGACCGTTTCCAAGTGCTTCTTTTTGTCTTACATAAACGAAGTTGGCAAGATCGGAAATTTTGCGAATTTGGGCAAGCATTTCGTCTTTACCATCTTTTTCCAGTCTCGCTTCCAGCTCAAAATGTTTATCAAAATGATCTTCTATTGCCCGTTTATGCCAACCGGTAACAATGATAACTTCTTCTATTCCGGCAGAAACTGCCTGTTCAACAACATATTGAATAATTGGTTTGTCGACAATTGGCAGCATTTCCTTAGGCATTGCCTTTGTCGCCGGCAAAAACCTTGTCCCAAACCCCGCCGCAGGAATTACTACTTTTCTAACCTTCTTGGTCATAAAAGAATTTTAACATAAACACAACTTGCCACATTTAGTTCTCATAATTGTGGCTTGCTAACAAATATACAAAAATGATAGTATTTACAACAATCCTTGACATTGAGGAGAAGATTCATTGTGGCTTTAAACCCGTTTGCATACATTAAAGAATCAAAAGAAGAGCTCGATAAGGTCATCTGGCCTACCCGTGCAGAAACGATAAGATTAACTTTGATTGTTTTAGGTGTTTCGATAATAGTAGGCGCCTATGTTTCGGGAATAGATGCAATAATGGCGAAAATAGCAGCTGCCTTTTTAGCAAAGTAAAATGCAAGACGATAACAAAGCATCAACTAATACACAAGACACTACGGTTCCACAAGAGCCCGTAGTTGCCGATCCGGATGTTCAGCAACCTGAAGAGGTAAAGGTTGCGTCGGATGAGACAAATAAGTCTAATAAGACAGATGCAAAAGCAGAAACCGCGACACTCTCTCCAGCCGCAACACCAGAAGAACCTGCTGCTGAAGAAGTGATCCCAGCAGAAGAAGAGTCCACTCAAGTAGTAGAAGCTCCAACACAAAAAACAGAAAAAAATCCAGAAATTGCTGAAACTGTTTCTGTCGAATCTGCAGAAGGAAAACCACAAGAAGACGATCAAGTTAGCCAAGATATAACTACAGACATTCCCACGCGTCCTTCCGATATTCAAACAGTCACAGGCGGCGTCAAGCCTCACTGGTATGTTGTTCATACTTATTCCGGACACGAAACAAAAGTTGCAGCGACCCTAAAACAAAGAGTCGAATCACAAAAGCTTCAGGACAAAATTTTAGACATTCTTGTCCCAACCCAGGAAAAGATAGAAATAAAAGAAGGTAAAAAAACTAACATCAAAGAAAAAATATTCCCAGGATACTTATTAATAAGGATGGCTCTTGATGACAACACTTGGCTTGCAGTTAGAACAACCCCGGGTATTACTAGCTTTGTGGGCAACGCCAACAAGCCAACCCCGCTTCCGGAAGCAGAAGTCGAAAGCATTAAAAAGTTCATGTCCATGGAGGCACCAAAGTTCAAAGCGACATTCTCCGTTGGCGAAGCAGTACGAATTACCGATGGACCATTTAGTGAGTTTTTGGGATCTATCAATGAAATCGACGAAGAACGCGGCAAGCTTAAAGTTATGGTCAGCATCTTCGGCCGCGAAACCCCAGTGGAACTGGATTTCCTCCAAGTCGCAAAACTTTAAGTTAATCTAAACAACCCTTTGGTATACTTTTCACCATGAGAAAGTATGGAGATTATCAGCCTCGCCTTAACAAAAAGATCAGGGATGCAAACAAACAGACCAAATTTCCACTAATTGAACTTTTTATTCTCATCCTAGCCCTTGGAACGATTTACACAGTGGCCTACTTTAGAAATCAAAAAGCGGGCACCGTCAAAGGAACAAAGATTGTAATAAATTCGCCACGTATAGAGGCTCCAGTTCCGACACTAACACCGTCACAATCTTCACAAAACCAAAAAGTAGAACAGATTTTTGCAAACGATATTCCGCATCTGGAAGGCCATTGGGCCGTTATTGTTAAGAACGTCAAATCACAAAAAACATATTCATACAACGGTCTGGATATTTTCCCGTCTGCCAGCCTCTATAAACTCGAAGTTATGTGGTCTACATTCCAGGCAATTGACAATGGCAACCTAAAAGAAGACAGTGCCGCAGAAGCATGGACCGTTAGTGACGCATTGTCGGCAATGATCACAGTTTCTGACAACGATGCTGCTATCTCCCTTGCAGAAGATTTGGGGTGGGACAAGATCGAACAGGATATGAAAAAAGAGGGGTTTTCTTCTGTTGATTTAACTAGCGAAGACTCCCCTTTTATAAATGCAAAAGACACGGAGGCGATCCTAGAAAGAATATATAAT
Source organism: Saccharimonadales bacterium (SeqCode) (assembly GCA_035480415.1). Lineage (GTDB taxonomy): Bacteria > Patescibacteriota > Microgenomatia > Curtissbacterales > GWA2-41-24 > DATIHT01. Next base: position 20,159 of record DATIHT010000069.1, read on the forward strand.
AATACGGCAGTTTCTCAAACGGCTTCTGAGCAAATGAAAAAACTGCTATTTTCTCAGCAAATTAACGATAGAATTCCAGCTGATTTGCCTCCAGATGTTCAAGTCGGTCATAAAACAGGAGAAATCGACAACTATCGTCACGACGCCGGAATAGTTATTGGTAAAAAAAGTGACTATATATTTGTTTTTTTGACAGAAACACCAAACCCTGGGGACACACCAGACACCATAGCAACTCTTTCTAAAAAACTCTACGACGCACTAGAATCACAGTAGTTATCTTGAAATAGCTTTGTATTTTGAAGTATACTTCTCGACGTGGCCAAAAAGATTAAAACCCTAATTAAGTTAACAATCAAAGCAGGTGAAGCAACTGCAGCCCCTCCTGTGGGAACCGCCCTTGGTCCTCACGGTCTTCCAATTATGGATTTCGTTAAATCTTTTAACGAAAAAACTGCAGATATGCGCGGTAACAAAGTTCCGGTAATTATTACAGTCTACGAGGACAGAACTTTTTCTTTTATAGTTAAAAAACCACCGGTTGCAGAAATGATCAAAAAAGCCCTCAACATTACAAAGGCAGCAGCAACCCCTGGCAAACAAACAGTCGGGAAATTAACAAGACAACAGGCGGAAAAAATCGCAGAGGATAAAATGCCGGATCTCAATGCAAAGAACTTAGATGCGGCAGTAAGAATCGTCCAGGGCACTGCACGCAGCATGGGCGTAGAGGTGGTGGAATAACGTGGGAACAACTAGAGTAAAACTTGTTGACCTTTCTGCAGAAAACCAAAACAACGAGAAAAAACCAAAAAACAAAAAGGCTTCAAAAGAGTCCCACCCACAGTCACCTGAAACGACAGCTGATGGCGGGCAGGCAAAAGAGCCAGAGGTAGTAAAAGTTGCAAGTATTGAAAATGCTGAAATAAAAACCGAAGGCACGGAAGAAAAATCTGCACCAACACAAAAAGTAGAAACAAAAAAGGCAGTTTCGAAAAAACCTAACAAGGCAAAAAAGGTCAGGAGTAAAAAGTACAAAGACGTCTCCGAGCTTGTAGACAAAAACCAAATCTATGCAGCAAAAGATGCACTGGAACTTTTAAGAAAAACCTCAATTGCTAAATTTGACCCTACAGTCGAAATTCACCTAAACGTTGCAGACAAGAGTATAAGAGGAAAAGTGACACTTCCCCACGCTGTTAGTCAAAAGAAAAAAGAGAAAAAATATCTGGTTCTTTCCGAGAAGAAAACAGATGCAAAAAATGTCATCTGGGGAGACGAAAAAACAATTGCCCAGATTGAAAAGGGCGAACTTAAACCAGGAAAAGATTTCGACGCTGTTGTAACTGCTCCAAAATACATGCCTCAGCTCGCCAGAGTTGCAAAAATTCTCGGGCCACGTGGCATGATGCCAAACCCTAAAAACGGAACAATAACCGAAGATCCTTCAAAAATTTTGTCCGGCGAAGGTGATGATCTGTTCGAATACAAAACAGACCCTACAGCACCCGTCGTGCATACAAAAATTGGCAAACTATCTTTTGGCAACGAGCAGCTTTGGGAAAATTTAAAAGTTTTAATTTCGTCAATCGGAATCAACAAAATTAAAAAAGCGACCATTTCATCAACAATGAGTCCTGGCATTAAATTCGACGCTGCAACTGTTGGAAAATAACTCCCAAAAAAAGCCTATATTCTCTCCCCTTGTCAAGTATTGACAAATATCTAAACATTTTGTTACCTTTCGCGTGGAGCTAGCCTGCTAGCTAAATAGACAAAAATATTTTGTCACAGAAAGCGAGGTGATATAAATGGACGACGACACAAACAAAGACGAAGAAAAAGATGAGGATGACGACAAAGACGAGGACAAAGACAAGGAGGAAGAGTAAACTAAAAAACCAGACGCACTAAAAGCCTTAAGACTCAGGTGTTTTGAGGCTTTTTTAATTTTTTTGATATAAATTAAATATTAACGTTCTTGACATAATCCTGCCAAAATTGATATATTGCCCCTAATCCAAAGACCGCAGCTTCCGCCTCATTTGGCAGATTAATTAACTGGCTGCGCAGGACGAGAAAAAAAATACTTCTTCTCTTCTGATTGCGTCCCTTGGGACGCTTTTTCTTTTCTTTGGACAAATGGTAATATATCAGCAAAACAGCTGCAATTATCACAATTACATTTAATGTTAATGGAAGTTTTCTGATATTTTTCTTTAACATTAATAATCTTATTTTTAAGGAAGTTAAATAAAAATGGCAAAACAAAAACAAATCTCTGCACGAGAAATAAAACAAGGGACAGTTCAGGCATTGACTGAAAAAATTCAAAGAACCAAAACACTGGCCTTTGCAGATTATCGCGGCTTAACGGTAAATCAGATTTCCGAAATTAGAAACAAAGTTAAAGATGCGGGTGGCGAAGTGTTAGTTACAAAAAACACTTTAATGAAACGAGCATTAAGAACTAACAACTACCCGGCCTTTAAAGACGAACAACTAGCAGGGCCTACTGCAACAATTTTTGCCTACGAGGATGAACTTGCACCAATCAAAGTAATTGCCGACACTGCAAAGACAACCGGAATTCCCTCTTTTAAATTCGGCTTTTTTAATAAAGATTTCCTGGACATAAAAAGTTTGGACATGCTGGCCAAGATCCCGGGACGTGCAGTTTTGCAAGCACAAGTTGTAGGTGCCGTTGCTTCCCCACTCTATGGATTTGTCTCTGTATTACAAGGAAATATCAGGAATCTGGTTTCGATTATTGATCAATTATCTAAGAAATGAACATAAATAATTTTCAATTTACAATTTTAAATTTTCAATCAAATTTAAATGTTTCAATTTAAAAATTAATTCATTAAAAATTCAATGAAAATTGAGAATTAAAAATTAAAAATTTATTCAAGGAGGTGACAAAATAAATGGCAGACGATCAAAACACACAACCACAAGACCAACCTTCAGCAGAAGCTCCTAAAGAAGAGGCTCCGGCAGCAGAAGAGGCACCCAAAGAAGAGAAGAAGCCCGCAGCAGACCTTTCGGCAAGCGCTCAAAAAATAGTTGAGCAGGTCGAAAAACTTTCGGTACTCGAACTTTCTCAGCTTGTAAAAGCATTGGAAGAAAAGTTTGGAGTTTCGGCAGCACCTGCAATGATGGCAGGCGCAGCCCCAGCAGCAGCTGGCGGAGCAGACGAAGGCTCTGAACAGACAACATTCAACGTTGTTCTTACAGAATCTGGTGCAAACAAAATTTCCGTAATTAAAGCAGTTAGGGAATTAGTTCCAACTTTGGGTCTTAAAGAAGCAAAAGATCTCGTTGACGCACCACCTAAGAATGTCTTAGAAGGTGTCAACAAAGCTACAGCAACTGAAGCAAAAACAAAGCTCGAAGGAGCTGGCGCTAAAGTTGAACTCAAGTAGACTTAAGAAAAACATAAAAACAAGGTACGTTCTTTATCAAAAACATCGTAAAGATCGGGCCTTGTTTTTTGTTGCTCTTTATCCTAAAAGCGGTTGATCGATATAGTGAGTATCTCCAGGAAACTTATCAGTCTTAAAGGTAAACGACTCTCCGCCATATTCGTCACGCGAAAGTGTAAATCTTGCTCCTCCTGGAAAAATAGTAATCGTAGAACCTGAACCATTATCTTGAGCTAAATTTGAAAGAGCCGAAAGTATATCATCTGCGGGAACTATTAATTCTCCCCCCAAATAACCGTTATGTTCAGCATAGTACAGTAGCACTTTTATGCGTAATAAAGATGGTTGTTCTGGAAGAGGCTTAAACTCTAGAATATTCTTCGAGCTATCATCAAAAGTAAACTTAGCTCCTGCTTCAATTCGTGCCCAAGCCCTACGCACATCTGAATAATTTAAGAGGCCTCCATCTTGTCGTTCATCCATCGTTGGCAATTATACACAAATCTTGCCCCTTGACCTCACCTTTTTTTAAATGATATATATAAGTCCGTAAGTAATTTAGTTCGTTTGTAGAAAGATACACATCAGCCTTCATTCTACATGCTAATCACTAGACACTAACCACTAATCACTAACTTTATGTCAATTGGCGACGAATGGCCCGAATTATTAACTGTTAAAGAAGTAGCAAAAATACTGCGTGTTGCCCCACTCACAGTCAAACGATGGGGCAAACGCGGAAAACTCCCAGCAATTCGAATTAATTCCCGCGGTGACAGGCGCTATAAGAAGGAAGCTGTTTTATGGCTACTAGGTGTAACCCAGAAGGCTTCCGATTCACAATAAAACATCTCCCTTCTTGCGGTCCTCGACCTTCGGTCTGCGGGCCTAAAAAAAGAAGCAGTTCTCTGGCTTTTGGGTGTTACCCAAAAAACTGGCAGCGAAACTCAATAGTTCTTTTTTGATATACTACTCCCATGATTAATGTTGCTATCGACGCTGCCAAACAAGGCGGACAACTCGCCTATTCCTACTTCAAAAAAAATATAAAAGTGTCTTACAAGGCCGATAATAGCCCCGTTACGATTGCAGACCAAAGCACAGAGAAGCTAATTCGAAGCATTATTAGTAAAAATTTTCCCGATCACGGCATAATAGGTGAAGAGCTTCCACCAACAAACCCAAAAGCAAAATATCAGTGGATAATTGATCCAATAGATGGAACTAAGGATTTTTTAAGACAGACGCCATTTTGGGCAACGCTCATCGCTTTACTTGAGGATGGCAAGCCCCAAATAGGTGTTATTTATTATCCGTATTCAAATGAATTATTTTCGGCACAAAAAAACAAAGGTGCATATTTAAATGGTAAACAAGTTCATGTATCCAAAATCTCCAAACTATCTGATTCATACATTTCTTTGGATACTCTGAAGTATTTTAAAAGACACACAAAAACAGAGAACGTCTTGGAACTAATGGAAAAAATCTATTCACAGCGAGGAATGGGCACGTTCAGCTATAACCTACTGCTAAAAGGTAATATCGACGCATTTATAAGTGCTCACGGATTTATACATGACTATGCAGCAGGTGTTGTATTAATAGAAGAAGCGGGCGGAAAATTTTCTAACTTCAAGGGAGAGTTTTCTCTAATATCGGACAATGCAGTCTATTCGAATGGCATCCTTCACGACGAGGTCCTTAGCATCTTAAATAGCTAAGGTAGGTTTTGTGAGGACGCACCTTTCGCTTCGCTCAAGGAGCGTCCTCGTAGCAAGTTAGGGTCAGATACACGATCAGATCTTAAAATTACTCAATAGTTAGTATTTTACTTATTAGGGTAAGTAAAAGCACTTTGCATTTTTGTGAGGTCGCACCTCGTCGATGCGACGTGGAACCACCTCAAGAGGGTGAAAATGTGTGTTACACCTCGTCGATGCGACGAGGAATGACCTCTGGAAGTGGAAATATGGAGAACACACCTTTCGCTTCGCTCGAGGAACGATCTCTATGCTAGAATAATTCAAATGAAGATTACTAAACTTGAAGATATCAAAGATAAAGATTTAATTGTTTTTGATATCGACGGTACGCTCGCTTCCTCAAAATCTACAGCAGACGGCGAAATGATCAGCCTTATGGAAAACCTGCTTAAAGTTAAAAGAGTAGCCGTGATCGGCGGCGGCAATTTGGATATGTTCAAAAAACAACTATTGAACAACCTAAAAATATCTCCCACCCTTTTGAAAAAAATGTTTCTATTCCCTACTACTGCAACTACCTTTTTAAGATACGACAACGGCTGGAAGGAAGTTTATTCACACAATCTTACGCAAGATCAAATAGACAGGATTATGTCGTCTTTTGAAGCTGTTTTTGCCGAAATTGGCTACAAGCAACCGAAAAAAACTTATGGTAAAACAATCGAAAACCGCAATAGCCAGGTAACTTGGTCTGCAGTTGGACAGGATGTTGTAGATATGCTTGGTGAAAAAGGTGTAGAACTTAAAAACAAATGGCGTGACGAAAATACGCCGCTCAAGCTGAAAATTGCCAAACTAATGCAGGAACGTTTACCGGATTTAGAAGTGCATGCAGCCGGATTCACTTCTATTGATATCACCAAAAAAGGTATAGATAAAGCGTACGGCCTAAAACAGATTGAAAAGTATCTGAAAGTTAAGATAAAAAATATGCTCTTTATCGGAGACGCGATTTTTCCCGGAGGCAATGATTACGCAGTGACAAAAACCGCTGTAGACTATGTCGCAATCGAAAATCCCGAAGGAACAAAAAAAGTGATCAATTATGTATTAAAAAGTGATAGGTCATCCTGATTTTGTGAGGACGCACCTCTCACTTCGCTCGAGGAACGTCCTCGGGGGAGGCTGGGGTGTTAACAAGTGCTAGGTCGTCCTGATCAAAGATCGCTTATTTTCTTTCCCCGCGGAGTATAGCAGCAGCGTCGGCAGGATCCACTATATTTACAGACAAACCTGTGCCAAGTTCAAAACCGGCCCTGTGAATTAGCCTCGGAATAATACGAATATACCAATTTTCGCCATGATGAATGTAGAAGTTGTATGCAGGCTCAGCCTTGAACTTAACCATCGATAAGCCTGGATGATAGTGGTCCTGACTAGACAGTTCGTCCACAATTCGCTTCAGGCTATGTTTTAGAACCGAGGCTAAATCGGAAATTACTGAATCTGAAATATCACCAAACAGCTTTCCGCCTTGCTTTGGAGCAATCCAAACTTCAAAAGGCCATTGCGAAAACTCCGGACAAAAAACCACAAAGTCTTTGCTATCAACAACCACGTTTTTAACAGGTTCAAGCGAGAGCGAATCTATAGTAATTTGTCTGGGCACGACCACGAGTTGAGAATGCGGGTGATTAAGAGACGCACCGGCCAGCTCACCAACGTTGTTAAAAATAATTACATGACCATTTGCCTTATTGGCATTATATCTGTCCCTGTAGGCGCGAATAATAAGCTCGACCTGAGAAAGCGCAAGATCTGGAATATCTACTTTATCGTCCGGGGAGTGAATTATTACTTCGTGGAAATCTGTGATTGGAAATTTGTTCTTAATTACCCGCACCTTCCAGCCAGCCTCGTACGCACCACCTTCACCAAGCCTAAACAGCTCTTCTCCTGGAATTTTTTCAAAACCGGGGCAGAAAGCACAAATTTTGTTTACATTGACAGCTTTAGCTTCCGTTGGCCGCTTACTTCTGCCTTCTGCGATAATTACCCAACGATTAGTTGAAAGATCCGGAACAAATTTAGCCACAAATATAGTGTATAGCGCGTAGTGGTTAGTGTCTAGTATTAACATGAACCCAAAAAAGAAACCTGCCAGGCACGAACAAAATTAAAAAACTACAATTTTTAACCTTGAGTTTTTTTCTATAAGTTTGTTTTAGTCAGTAAAAATTCATATTTAGAAATCTCGCAGGTAGTGTCCGATGATCTACATTACTACAAGATACACAAGTAGGAATTAATTTGCCGTAAAATACTCAAAGTTGAGCAAAGAAATAACTCACACGAAATAGCTTCAAAATTGCCATAAACAAGCAAAAAAGACAAGGCTTTAAAGAAATAAGACTTATACGACCTATGGGACTAATTAGATTAATTGAAAAAGGTTAAAAGTACCTTAATTAAACCACCAAAAAGATCTGGTAAAACCTCTTAAACGTCCCCCACAAGCTTCTTCTATAAGACATTCCCGTTGCGCAAGAAATAGAAAATAGTTTTATTTCTGATTTTCGCTATCGCTCAAAATGGCAGATAATATTTTTTCAGTTTTTTTGGGAAATTTTTTGCAAAAACACCAAAATCCAAAACATCGGGAATACTCGCAACATTCGTCTGGCCCGGGTCGGTTCCATCAAAAGACGCCAGGCCCATTCAAACCCTAAACTCTGTAAAAATTTCGGTGATCGCATTTTATTCCCTGCGATATAGTTAAATGCACCACCAACACCCACAAAAACTCCAACATTTAAGCTATTTTTGTTGGCATCAATAAAAAACTCCTGACGACCCATTCCGTAGGCAACAAAAAGTATGTCTATGCGCACATTTGGGAAAATTGGCCCCTTTAGCCTCAAATCTGGACCTATAGCTTTGTCTCCAGACCCTGCATAAACCACTTTGAGTCCTGGATACTTCCCTATTTGGCGCACTTTCACCAACTCTGCTACCGTTTTGAAACCGCCCAAAAAACCTACAGTAATAGCCTTTTTGGCACTTTTTGCGCAAAGATCATCTATTAAATCCACACCTGTTACACGTTCCTGGGATTTACCACCCAAAATTAGCTTCGACCATACCACCCATTGACCATCGGCAACCTTTAAATCGGCATGTTTTAAGATGTCGAAAAACTGCCTGTTCCGTCTTGCGAGCATTATCATCTCGGGATTTACAGTGACGACTTGATGTCCTTTGCCCGATTTAGCCATAGAAAGAATAGATTTGACCGACTCTTTTTGACCAATATCCGCAACTCCAACACCCAAAATATTTATGTTCACTACTTCATTTTACGCTATGGCGGCCATTTTAGTAAGGGAAGTTGGGAAAATTGGGGAAGTTAGGAATTTAGCAAAGGAATAACTTTTTGGAATAACTTTCGTGTGATATTAAAACAAAACCTATTGTTATCTTTTATTACAGTTTGATATAAGAATTAGGATGTTTGACTCGCACTAATCGGTTTTGCCGAAACGATAGCCTTAAACTTACTGAATTTTGAATTTTGAAGGTAGAATTATGTATATCGATGAAGAACTCTTTATTTCTTACCGGGGGCTTTCTAATTGTTTATCGAACAATAATTAAAAACGTTTTGTGGTCCTCTTTTGTAAATGCAGAGATCTGTTTATGTTGTTTCCTATGTCTTCCTATCAAATAAGAATAGACTAGCTTACAAAAGCCAATGAGCGCCTCAGAGTTTAACTGCTTGTTTGTGAGGACACACCTCTCACTTCGTTGGCGGAACGTCCTCTTTTGCGTGTGTGGTCTAACTACTTATTTTTGTGGAGGTCTTATGCGCGCATTACGGCTTTTTTCCAGACGTCTATATTTTCCAGCGCCATCCCACAACCATAAACTACACATTGGGCAGGGTCTTCGGAAACGTGAGCGCTTACCCCGGTTTGATTAGCAAATAATCTGTCTAAGGCACGAAGTTGGGAAGTTCCACCAGTAAGCACAATACCCCGATCGATAATATCCGAAGCAAGTTCCGGTGGAGTTTGTTCCAAAACATTTTTAACACAAGTAACAAGTTGTAAAAGAGTACTGGAAATAGCTTCGGCTACCTGTTCGGAATCTATATTAACCGTCTTTGGCAAACCCAAAACCGAATCTCTTCCTCTTGCTTCCATAATCTTACGAGGCCCAACACTAATTGCCGTACCTATTTTTATTTTGATATCTTCGGCCATACGCTCACCAATAACCAAATTATGATTCCTGCGTAAATAGCTAATAATCGCCTCATCGATTTTATTACCGCCAACACGCGCAGTAGAAGAAGCTACAATTCCACCCAAAGAAACCACGGCAGCACCACACGAACCACCGCCAATATCCACAACCATCGAACCTACGGGCGCCTCGATTGGCAGTTTAGCACCAAGAGCAGCAGCAAGCGGCTGCTCTATTAAATACGCAGTCTTGGCACCGGCAGAAAGAGCTGCCTCCAGAACTGCTCTGCGCTCAACCTGGGTTATCCCCGAAGGCACACAAATCATCACTTCCGGTCGGGAAAACCTGGAAGAACCTAACACTTTGTCCATAAAATATTTCAGCATAGCCTCGCAAACCAAAAAGTCGGCAATAACTCCGTCGCGCAGCGGCTTCTGTGCAATTAGGTTGCTGCCTGTTCTGCCTAGCATTTCGTGGGCTTGTTTGCCAACTGCCACCACCTTGCCGGTATTGGCGTCCACCGCAACCACGGATGGCTCGTACAAAACCACACCTTCACCGGAAGACCACACTAAGCAGTTGGAAGTACCAAGATCTATGCCTAAACGTTTGGAAGTAAACAGAGGAAACCGCATAAAAAACTCAAAAACCCAAACTCAAAACTCCAAAAAGAATAAAGGCGTTTTGGCTTTTGTTCCAAGTACTAAATACTAAACACAAAGAACAAATGAAGCAAGGGGGAAATTAATAATTTATAGACGCTAATATCTATAAAAGATATCAAACTCTAATTACCAAATTCAAAATTCCAAAATTTAGATTTTCGTGTTTATAACAATAGCCGAAAGAATTTTAATAATTTGCTCGTTCTCCGAAATCAAATCTGTTGCTTCCAATGAAAGTACTTTATACAGATCAGCAATCATCCTTAACCATAGTTTGGTTTCTTTAGCTTCTTTTTTGCTAATAGAAACAGCGTGCCTGAATTCTTGACGGGTTTTTGACCCGTCAGCCTCTTGTAAATTTGCCGCAATGGAGGTTGCTGATCTCATTAGTTGTTTCTTAATGACGTCTGCTTCAATCGATTTAGGTAATTTTCTAGTAAACTTTACTACCTTAAGGCTAAACTGATAAGTCCATTCATAAATGTCTTTGTCGTACTTTTTTGAATTTGGAGTTTGAAAATTGGTCATTCCGTAAAGTTCCGCTTTACGGTGCAACTTCCTGCCAGGAGACTCCGGGGCTGCCAAGAACGGTGTTTAAACCTACCAGATATTTAAGCTCGTAATTAATTTGTTCTGCAGGAGTATGAGTATTGTTACAATCCGCAACTCCACAATTGGTGTCTGGCAAGTAGCGGACCAAGTTCATTGTGCCTGCATATGCGGCACCGTGCATCACCAGCTGTTGGGCCGAAGATGAACTGGAACCACTGCTGATGTCTGTAAACGAACCTTTGGCGATATACAAACCATCGGCAATTGTTACGCCAGAATCAATCCTAATGTCACCATTAACTATAAAAGCTACACTGCTTGTTAGACCGGGAACAGTAATGTTACCACCAGTCACTCTCAAATCGCCATTTATAAACCAAACCTTATTACCCGAAAAACTTCTCGGACCATTCAAAGTGACACCGGTCGAACAATAATTAAGGGCAGTAGTTATGCTATCGGAAAGCGTACAATCATTATTGGCTTTTGCAGCTGTCAAAAATCTTTCGCTCATGTAGCTGTAAACCCCACCTGTTGGTACAAACTTACCAGTATATGTGTTGATTTTGCTCGTAGATCTGATTGTGTTTGAAACCGGACCAACAGCCGCAGCTAAATACTCTGAGTTATATACACCTGGCAAACCCGAGATATCAACTTGAGTAGAAATACTCCCTAAACTTGCAATATCACTACCTTTTGTTTGGAAAAATGCAGGTGGCGCAGTAACGGTGTAAGTGAAACCACCTTGTCCGCAAGTACTGCCTGCAGGACAAGGGTTATCCCCTTCTCCAGTTCCGGCTCCATCTGTACGATTGTTAGTCCAGTAAGTATCCGGCTGTCCGCAATTTGGAATAACATAAGCATTTGCCGTAAACGGCCCGGAATTTTGTCCTACATTAAAACTGACAGTAACATCTCTAACTTCTCCTGGATTTATCGGACCACCAGGTATCGTATAGCTCTGGCCGGCTGGCGGATTTTGCGCGCTGCCTGGGCAGTTCGGCATCGAAGTACCGTCCGGCCATAATCCCAAAACTGTGTTTGCAGCAGAAGCGGTTCCCCCAATGTTGTAGACCCTAACAGTCGCTGTAGCGTTAGAGTTTACCGGATACGATGTTGAAGCAAACGGCTTAATAAATCTTGCCTTGAGATCAAGACCTAAATTAAAGTTGTCGCCAACAATCCAGTTAGGAGTCTGGTTTCCTTCCAAATCGGAGACCCAACCCGAAAGGATATTGCCTGTTGGAGGCCCAGTGTAGCTTGGGTCAAATGTAACAGTAAATACGGTCGTCCTAACATTGCCGGAAACCGAAGTCGTGCAACCATTTGGAACAATATTTATAAACTGTGGACCATAGTTATTAAGAACTGCAGCCTGGCCGTCAACCGCACCGCCAGCCCCTATACAGTTAATTGGATATCCGGACTTGTAACCTCCAATAACAGACCACCACGGAAACGGCGTACCGCCTGGAACGCTTGGCCCCCAACCACTTGTCGCTGACCAACCTATGTAGCCTCTGTAATCTGTTCGTCCGTAATTACCCGCAGAATCCTGTAAATTTATAATTCCGTATTGTGCACCAACATCCCCTCCCCCATTTGGATCTGTAGTAACTGCAGTTATTGTCTCTGTTGTAGTTCCGTTGGTGAAAACTGGCTTCGGAGCAATTGTAATACCTGTAACAACAGGCGTTGGGCTAACCAAATTAAAGGTGCCAAACGCTTTCCATCCATCCGCACTTCCAGACCAATTATATGCATATCCTGAAAGTTGATTTACAACAGGATCCCTGAACTGAATATCAAACTGAATGTTGAAAGTAACGGTCCTGGTTGTACCAACAACATTCGTTGTGCAACTTACAATCCGAGTCAGATATTGTTGACCATAACCGTTGTAAATATAGGCAGAGCCGCTAGGAGTGCCGTTAAAAGTACAACCAACTGTAGATCCAGGTTTGGCAGGACCTAATCCACCCCAAGGAACGAATGTACTGTCTGCCGAAAATCCTACCAGGCCTCTCCAGTCCGTTCTTCCGTAAGCTCCGTTTGCGTCCTGATGATTGATTATGAAATATTCATCTCTAATGTGATTTCCACCCACTTGATCGGTAGCAGTTACAGTTACCCCATAGGTGTTATTTGGTCCTGGTGCTACCTGATTTGGGACAATTTGCGTGTTTGTAACAACAGGACCAGGGAAAAATAGATTAAAAGTATCACGCGGTTCCCAATTATCACCGCAAACAGTCCAGTTACACGACCAGCCGGAAAGTTGATTGTTCGCATTCGGCCCGTCTGTTGCAAATTGAGTACTAAACTTAACTGTAAAGTTAACTACCCTATCAGTGCTACCGGCAGCAACAGAAGTTGTACAGCCAAGAACGTCTATATACTGCGGGCCATAGCCCCCAGTGTAAACCATTGCCACTCCGCCACCGGAAGAACACGAAACCTGGTCTTTACTGTTGGCGCCCCATGGATTCCCGGAAACATTCCAGCCAATAAGACCACGGTAGTTATTACTGCTCCAGGAATTCAGGCCTTGATAGTTAATAATGGAATACACTCCGGCAACATCATTCCCGCCAACCAGATCGTGTACTGTTTCTTTAATCGTATAGGTAGTCACACCGTCCGGCGTGATCGTATTTGGAGAAATAGTCACACTTGGAACATCCGGCGCCGGCGGTAGAGCAGTAACAATAACGCGTTTTAATTCGGAATTATCGTTGGCACAGCCGTTGTTAAATATTGCAAAGTAATATGTGGTACCGTACTGTATATTCCAGGCATTGAAACTACCACTTGCCCCTGTCCCCAACTGTTGATACCCGGAACCGGTGCTGTAACACATGGTGGGATTAACTGCATTTTGCGTAGTCCAGTCAATTGTAGAAGTGCAATTAGTTCCCTTCCATGGAATCTGACAAGGGTTTGGAGAAGCTGTAATATTACCGGTTGGCGCCGGCGTTACCGTAACCACAACCTGATTCAAGTACTGCGAACATCCTCCACTATCCCCGTTGTTATATAGCCTAAAAGTCCAGGTACCCGGCGTAAGATCAATCGCTGCATTACTATAGCTTGAACCCCCATAAACGACGGTGTTTGCCCCTCCATTCCATCCGTTATCTGCCTGAAGACAAACAATTGAATATGGGTTACCAGTTGAATTCGTTATATTCCAAGAAATAAAAGTTCTACACGTAGCTTGACCCGCAGGTACCTGACAAGAAGGAGGGTTGGCAGTTATAGTGCCTGTAGGCGGCGGGTTTGCAGTAACTCTTACCTGACGCATATTATTGCTCGCACAACCGTTGTCGAAAATTGCAAAATCGTAGTTAAAACCATACTGTACATTCCAGGCATCTGCACTGCCTGAAGGACGGGTATCAAAAACGTTCCATCCGCCGCCTGTGTTGTAGCAAACTGTGGGAGAAGCGGCATTTTGTGAACTCCATGTAATTGTTGATGTACACCTAATACCACCGTATGGTATCTGACATGTGGGTGGTGATGCTGAAATCTCTCCAGTTGGCGGCGGACTGGCATAAACTGCTATCGGTCCATACAAAGCTGAAGTACACCCGCTATAAAAAAGCGCGAAGTAATAAGTGTGACCCGGTGTAATCGCTGTGGCGGTATAACTACCATCGACATTATTTGTTTGAGCAAAATTCTGGTAAGGATTTCCATCAATGCTAACACAAACCCACGAACTCGGCGCATTCACAACATGCCATGAAATCGTTGACGAGCACACGCTTCCCCCATAGGGAACCTGACAAGTATAAGGATTTGCGCTAACTGTCCCCGATGGCTGCAAAACATTAACCAAAACGGAA
>DATIHT010000070.1:0-11478 GCA_035480415.1 Saccharimonadales bacterium (SeqCode)
ATGGAGGAGATTTTTTATTTTACAAGCGGAGAAGGTCAAGTTAAAATTAACGATGAAATAGAAGATGTAACTGCTGGTGATAGAGTAATTGTAGGAGCAAAAGGTATACATCAGATTAAAAATACCGGTAAAGTAGATTTGGAATACGTTGGTATTGGAATAGCATTGGATTGATGTTTTGGACTTATATATTAAAAAGCGAGAAAGAGAGAGAAGTTTTTAAAGTCTGGTCCAGGCAAGAGATATATTAAAAATAGGTTAAAATATTATCTCAAGGAGCCTGAGGCCCGTTAAAAGTTTAGTAATGTAATTATATGAAAATCGTACTTTTTTTGAGATATTTTAGTTCGACCAAACATCAAATACCGTACTTTTAACGGGCCGAGGTGGCAGAGGTGGTCAACGCACCCGTCTGAAAAACGGGCTATGTCGGTTCGACTCCGACCCTCGGCACCAAAAAATCGCACTGCAATTTTGTAATGCGATTTTTTGATATCTTAGAGGTGAGTTGTGCGTAGCACGACGAAGTTTACCCGCCTTTGGCGGGACCCTCGGCACATTTTTTTGTTTGGCCTATTAACACAATCTTTTAGACAATCTTCAAATCGAGTGATAGTATGGTTTCATGATAAAAGACATGTTTAAGGGTTTTTTGGATTGGTATTTGAGGACTTCTGCAATTAAAATTTCACTTACTTTATTGGGAACTGTAATTATTAGCATTCTTGATCATTACAAGTTGCTTCCCAAAGAGGGTCTTTTGCAATATATCTTTGCTACAGCATATCTTGCACTATATATTTCGCTATTTATCTTAGTGATTATTTTTATTTATAAAAAGCAAAGCAAAAAGAACCTCGATAGTCTTATTTCAGATGTAAACAAACTAAAAACAAAGAAATAAACTTTGGTAGAAGAATTATGACCGTTTTTTGTCTCTAAAAAATAATCCTAGTATCAAACTTGCTCCTGCATACGAAGGAATTAGAGATAAGAAAAATGTGTACGGTATTAAATAATATGGAACAAGCTTGCCTTCCAATGAAGATCCTTCCAAGCCGGAAAACACTCTGTTCTTTATAACAAAATGCCCCGCTGGCTTTTCACCGTACACTAACCAGCCAATGTTTCCACATTTGGGAAATAACAAAAAAGAATAATTAAAGAAGTTGTAGTCCTTTTCATTATGAATCTCTTTTTTCATCTCCCTGCAATGCAGGGATAAAACACTTCCAACAATCAGCATATTGAAAGTGAACAGTAGGGAGAAAACTAAGAAACATAAGAAGAATTTTCTGTTTCTAAAATGCTTAAAACCGTTAGCTATAAACAGGGGAATTCCCACAACAAAAAATAGTAAAAAAACTGCCGCAAGAGCAATCATCGCGTAGCCAAGTACCTGCATAACACTTATTCTAACATCCAAAAAATTCTAACATCGTCTACTTGCCGGGACATTAACCTATAGTTTTGACTTTGTAAGTCAACTTTGCTATACTTTCAGCCAATGTACCAAGCCGAAACTGAAGGAAAAACAAACAATCTAGCCAGATACGTCACAAGCGTGGCAAAAAGAGCTTCAGGCCGAGAGTCGTATGGTACTTTCAAAGATTCGCATGACCCGGCTCAAAACACTCTCGCTATTTATTCTGCTGCACTCCAACTAGTGTCACCTGCTCATGAAGAGGTCAGCAGGGGAGAAAGAGATCCTTGGATTCAAACCGTGAAAGCATATCCCACATTACTAACAGATATCGCACTTCAAGCAGGACTAGCATATGCATTTCACGAATATGTAAGTGATTCAATTCCACTTCTTTTGGGTGCAAAAGCTGCATACAACACAAGCACAGTTATGCTCACCGATTTAGCAAGAGCAGCCGTAAGAAAAATCCGACACAGATAACATAATCTCCATTTTTATTGACTCCCAAGCTTAAAAATGTCATATTGGATGGCGACGCATGTTTAAAAAAATTGCGATTATTTCCTCGTGGTTTTTAATAACCCCAATAGCCTTCGTACTTCTTTTGGTACTAATTTTTCAAACAAAGAAAATAGATTATCTTGCTACAGTCGGCCCGCAGGTCACATCCCAAACTTACGCTGACAATAAACTAGACGGCAATGTCCTTGGAGTACAAATTTCGGACATGCGGCCATTTTATGTTGATCATTTTCTTAGGGGAACAAAACTACAGCCATATTCCGATTACATGGTCGAAACAGCAGACAAATACAGTATCGACTACCGTCTTATTCCGGCAATTGCCATGAAAGAATCAACAGGCGGCAATGCAGTACCCGAAGCTTCTCATAACGCCTGGGGCTTCGAAAACGGCAGTACCCAGTGGGATTCGTGGAACGTTGCAATAGACCAGGTAGGTAAAACCCTTAAAACCCGCTATATAGATAAAGGAATGACAACCCCGGACGAAATAATG
The DNA here is from genome assembly GCA_035480415.1 of Saccharimonadales bacterium (SeqCode). GTDB lineage: Bacteria > Patescibacteriota > Microgenomatia > Curtissbacterales > GWA2-41-24 > DATIHT01. The sequence continues at coordinate 2,445 of DATIHT010000070.1, forward strand.
GCCGTTTACGCACCTCCACAACTGGAAACAGGTGGCAAATGGGCAAAAGACGTTAACTCGTTCTTCGAAAAACTAAACTCTCTGTAGGCTAGTTGCTAGGCACTAGTGGCCAGTTGCTATACTTCATTTATGGACCTTCAGCTCTCACTTGCAATTCTTGTAGGCAAAACAATCGGACTGATTAACAAACTGACTGGCTCCGGAGCAACCGCAGCACCAGGTTTATATGCACTAAAAATAGATCCAAACCTGATTAAAAAGCTATCAGGCAAAATAGAATTTGGTAATGTAGTAATCTCCGGTACAAATGGCAAAACCACAACCACACGCCTGACATCACACATCCTTCCCGCAAAATACAAAATCATTCACAACAGGCAAGGCTCAAACTTACTTCGGGGTATTGCCTCCACACTAATTAAAAACACATCAATTGGCGGCAAAATAAATGGAAACCTGGGACTATGGGAAGTAGACGAAGCAACCCTGCCACAGGCACTGGAAAACTTAAACCCAAATAAAATTGTCCTTTTGAACTTATTCCGGGATCAATTGGACAGATACGGAGAGATAGATAGTGTTCGTAAAAAATGGCAAACAAGCTTGTCAAAACTTCAAAGGGGCGCAACCCTGATACTAAATGCCGACGATCCGGGAATTGCTTACTTGGCAAAAGATTTTAAAGGAAAAACAGTCTGCTTTGGTGTAGAAGACAAAAAACTAGACCTTCCCCAAACTGCAAACGTTGCCGATATTCACAACTGCCTAAACTGTGGTTCTAAGTTAGTCTACTCAACCGTACTTTCTTCACACATGGGCCATTACTCCTGTACGAACTGCGGCCTCAAGCGACCTAATGTTCAAGTTGGCGCATCGCACCTCAAATTCAACCCGGACTTTTCAACGTCTTTTGATCTGTCTATAAATAACTACCAACTACAAACTACCCACTTCCCACTACCGGGCCTTTACAACGCCTACAACGTCCTTGCCGCAAGTGCTTTGTGCGACAACCTCCAAACCGACCACACAAGAATCAACCAAAGACTTACAGATTTCCAGTCTGCCTTCGGTAGGTTCCAAACTATCGAAGTGGGCACCAACAAAAAAGTAACGATTTTCCTTATTAAAAACCCCACAGGTGCCAATGAAGTTTTACGGATTCTTAGCCTAAAGAGTAATCTTTCTGTTTTGGTGGCACTAAACGACAATTTTGCAGACGGGACAGATGTTTCCTGGATATGGGACACCGATTGGGAAATATTGACACCCAAAATTAAACATTTAGCCGTATGCGGCACAAGATGTTGGGATATGGCAACAAGGCTTAAGTATGCGGATTTTAAATTGAGTAAAAATAATGTATATGAAGATATAAATTACTCACTGCAAAATAGCGTGGAAAGTTTAAGTGAAAACGAAACTTTGATAATTTTACCAACATACACAGCCATGTTAGAAATTCAAAAATCTCTAAACAAAATAGGAGGAGTTAAATGGCACGAACAGTAAGCAGCAAGCAAACAGCAAACAGCAAACAGCTAAACTTAAGGATTTGTCATCTATATCCAGAATTGATGGATACCTATGGAGACAAGGGAAACATCATTGCAATCCAAAAACGCTGCGAGTGGAGAGGTATTAAAACAACTGTCACCCCAATAAGCATTGGCGATTCACTTTCCACTTCCCACTTTGACTTTGACCTTTTCTTTTTCGGTGGAGGACAGGACAAAGCGCAAGAAGTAGTAGGCAAAGACCTGCAAACTAAAGCAAAAGTTCTAAAGCAGGCAATCGAAAATAACGCAGTTTTACTTTCTATCTGTGGAGGCTACCAACTTTTGCAAAACTATTTTAAAACCTTGGATAGTGTAGAAATAAAAGGTATTGGCCTATTCGATGCGCACACGCAAGGTTCGACCCAACGCATGATCGGCAACTTACTAATAGAAGCTCTAGTTAACTACTCTACCGAATCATCAAAGCTTGTTGGATTCGAAAACCATAGCGGGAAAACCTTTCTATCCTCTAAGCTCCAGCCTCTAGGCTCTGTAGTAAAAGGCTTCGGAAACAATGGGGAAGACCAAACAGAAGGCGCAGTGTATAAAAACGCTTTTGGCTGCTACCTTCACGGATCGCTCTTGCCAAAAAACCCACAATTTGCAGACTATTTAATATCAAAAGCCCTAGAGAGAAAGTACGGCACTATAAAACTTGAACCCCTAGACGACTTTATCGAATGGCAAGCCCACAAAGCTGCCATTAACAAGATCCGATCTTGAACTAAGATCGGATCTTTATTCACCGGTTCCATAAATCTGCTAAAATCAACCAACGAGGGCGGATGGCGAAATGGTATACCTGCCTGCCGGCAGGCAGGCGCGCACGCATTAAAATGTTCTTTGTCTACATTTTACAAAGTTTAAAAACTGGCGAATTTTACAAAGGATTAACTGATAACATTAGCAGGAGAATAGATCAACATTTCATAGGCAAAAGTAATTGGGCAAAAGGAAAATTACCTATTAAGCTTGTCCATGTTGAAATTTGTCAAACAAGACAAGAAGCCAGAACAACAGAAAAGTTTTTTAAATCAGGTTATGGTCGAGAAGTTGTTAAAGAATTAGCAAATTAAAAAGCCCAGATGGCGGAATTGGTAGACGCACTAGCTTTAGGAGCTAGCACTCGCAAGAGCGTGGGAGTCCGAGTCTCCCTCTGGGCACCCGTGGAGGTTCGAGTCCTCTCCGGCCCACATTGAGTTATTTGATGCTCCGATGCTTTCGTTGTAAAGTGTAAGTAATGCCCAATTTAGTAAATAGTTCACAGTTCATAGTTAATAGGTATTCCAAGTCACTAGTCCTTCTCTTGTTTATAGTTTCCGGTTTATTATTTCCGGTTCAAGCACAGACCTCACCGCTTGAAAAAGCTCAGAACGATTACAACTTTCAAACGAGTCAATATAAAGACGCTCACGATAAATACGCAACCGCAAGGTCTGAATACCTAACTTTTAAAACCGCACTTTCCAAAGACAAGGCCTACCAGGAAACTAAAAATTACCTAATCCAGGTCGACCTTCTCTATAAAACTTTTTTGGCGCTAGTTCAGGAAAACACAAACAGTCTTAATTGGGACAGTGCAAACGTATCCAAAATAGAAAGTAACAATATACTTACAACAGAAACAAGTTTTTTTGACGACAACCAGAAAAAAGTCCTAGCCGCCCAAACACTGGAAGAATTACCGCCTCTTGCCAAAGATTTAAAAGACCATGTCACGCAAAGCACAAACTTAAAACTTAACAAAACCCTGGCAACTGCAGAAATCGTTCAGTCAAAATCGCTGCTTTTTGACTTTAATACGCTTTCTGCAACTCTGGACAGTAGTGTCAAAAACAAATTGCAAGAAGGAAACACCCAATCTGTATTTTTAAACTGGGCAACAGAAAATGCAAATATCAAAACTCTCGCATCGCAAAAAGTTCAGTTTGCCCAAAGTGAATTTGCCAAAAGTACTACCCAAAACATGGACACGGCAACACTAAATAACATCGCAGACAGTGCCCAATCCATTAAGGTAGATTTGCAAAGATCCGTAAATTTATTTGAAGAATTACTAAGACTAATATGATAAACGAACCCCAAAACGCTATTTACGACACACACGAACCGCAACTTCCAAAAGTTAAAACCGGACCAAATCCGGTACTTCTTAAGCTTAAACAGGCACAAGCTTATGCCAAAAAACCCAAATTTATAACCATTGGAATTTTGGTTTTGACAATCTTTGTAGTAATTCTGGCGCTTACAATGGTTTCCAAAAATCAGACACAGAACCAAACCCCAACACCTTCCTTTGCACCATCAGCAGGTAATCCCACACCCAAACCTCAAAGCGAATTACAAAAAAAAGTAGAAGAATACAAAAATAAAGTAGATAACATGCAAAACTTCAGAACCAAGCTATCATATCCTATAGTAGATCTTGATATTACCTTCGAAAAGTGATAAAATCAACCTGAGACGATACACACTAAACCAGAGACTGAAAACAGTTTCAAGTTTATAGTTTAATGTTTCAAGTTAATATGAAGCCCGTTAAAACCGCACAAAACGCAGCCAAAGTAGGCTGGGATACATTCGAAGAATTCGGCAAACAAACCGTTGCACCAATTTCCACAGAAATGTTACGCCAGTTTGGTTTTAACGCGCTCAGTGCACGCCCTAAAGAATTGGCAGGGGAAGATTTAAAACACGCAAGGGAAGAAAAAAAACTGGAAGAAATGAAACATGAGGAAGAGAAAAAAAATAAAGAACGGCTCGCGTATGTTCGAGAAGAATACAAAACAGCAGAACAAACCGTAGCAAAAGAACAAAGAGAGCTAAAACAGGAAGTAGTAGAACTGCAGGGTGAAGTAGTCAAACTCGCGCAAGCAGCAGGGGTTGAAACTAAAGTTCACATGGAACAAATGCCCAAAAAAGTTGGCGTTTTAGACATTAAGAGATTAACCGCAATAGTAAGACTACTGAGGATAAAAGCAGAATCGGCCCAAAGCGGTAGTGAACTTGTAAATCAAAGATCAAACGCCAAGCGCTCAACAGGTATGATGGCGTGGGTCAGCGGCAAACAGATGAAGATTCACGAACAAGGAACCTTACAGCTACAAGGTTAAAATCTCCTACTCTCCCTGCTCCCTTAAATCATTTAAAAAAACTCTACTACTCTCTGCTGTTTCGGCAATGTTTGCCTCGCTGGGAGATTGAATCCACATGTCGATAAACATTTGTCTTCCATAGGGGGAATCGTGCTCGAAATTGCTAATAATTTTGCCTTGGTTGTTTTTTAATATGTTTGCTGCTAAACCATTTTCAACGGCAGAATCCCTATGAATCCTTTTATAACCTTTCGAGAGTAATGCTTGGTCTAATCCAGCATACATTTGTGCAACATAGCCTTTCCCTTGGTACTCAGGCGCAAGTACCGTATTATAAATATAGGCTGTGTCTGTGGAAGCTTCTCGCCCCCGAAATGCTTCCCAATCAGATTCCTCTTCATATAACACTTGGGCTGGTTTTGCCAAAGTATAACCGATAATCCTGTCCTCATCCTTCACAACAACAATAGTATTTTGAGTATTAACAAACCCCTCCCTTAAAGATTTTTCATCGTCTCCATTATCACCAAAATTAGCCTTCTCCAGATCAATTACATCTTTTCTTGCTTTGCGCCATGAAGTTTTAGAAGGATCAAAGGTTTCTAACTTGAATGAGGGGATAGCGTCTTTGGGCGAAGGTAATTCGCCAGGGTTTGTCATAGCAATATCTTACCCTCTCTTGAATTTTCTCTCAAGATTGCCTATAAAGACACGTAAGTTTTTAAAGTATGAAATATATTATTTTCACTTGTGACGGTTACGGGCTCCCAATTGCACAACATCTCCAACAGGAAGGCGAAGAAGTAATAGTCGGGCAAGTAATAAACAAAAGAACCACTCTCACCAAAGTTGAATCCCGAAAAAACAACGAAGAATACACTCTCGACCAAAAACGCCGTCTTAACCTTTTTAAAAATATGGTCGAAAAAGTCCCGGCAGATATTCTTGTCAAACGAATGAAGAAAATTCCAAACCCACAAGATTATTTTGTTTTTTTCGATTTCAACGATCTTTTTTATTACGCAGATCAAATACGCGATTTAGGTTTTAACGGTAATTTTCCAAACGAGAAAGACAGGATTTTCGAAGTCGACCGCGACGAAGCAAAAGAGTTTGTAAATAAATATTATCCGGAAGTAGAAATAACAGAAAAGAAAGAGTTTCGGGCAATTTCGGGTGCAAAAAAGTTTTTAAAAGACACCAAAAAAATATGGGTTGTTAAATCAAAAGGCCACCGCGGAGAGACCCTTATTCCTCAAACAAAGGACCCGGAACTTGCCAAATGGCAAATAATAGAAACCCTAGAAGCCTACAAAAATGCTTATGAAGAGGCAGGGTTTTTACTCGAAGAAAAAATTCCTTCCGTTATAGAAATAACCCCCGAGAAAATCTACTACGACGGCGAGCCACTGGCCCTGACTGTCAATTTTGAAAACAAAACTTTAGGTAGCGGCAACATATCACTTCAAACACAATGCGCAGCAGATCTGGTCTTCCCGATAGATTTTTCCAGCCGAATTCATGAAATTGCATTCCCGGCAATTATCGATAAAATCGCCAAAAAACATAAAGGGTTGTTTATATGGGACGCATCTCTACTAATCGACAAAAACACCGGGAAAATTTTCTTTGGCGAATTCTGCCCAAACAGACCCGGTTACAATTCAATCCTTACGTGTTTATCGCAAATGCCGTCAATATCTCATTTTTTCAAGTCGGTAGTTGCCAAAAAATCTCCGTACACAATCGGTAGTATTGGTTCTTCGGTAACTCTGTTTAATCTGTCCCGGGATCCGGAAGAAAGACACGTTCTTGGTGGAGCCTCAATCAGTTTCCCAAACGAAATTAGGAAATCGGTTTGGCTTTTGGATGTCTATAAAAAAACTAAAAATGACAAAGTTAGGGTTGTCGGTTTCGATTGGGAATTGTCGTCTATCACCGGATCAGGGCACACAATCGATGAAGCAGTCAATAGCCTTTATGATAACGTCGAAAGCCTTTCGGTAGGCAGTGTTTACTACCGTCCAAAATCCGATTACCTTTCTATGGATTACGAAAGTTCAATCTTAAACAGGCTACGCTACTGCGTACAGAAAAAACTATTTGATATTCCTTTCAAAGGTCTTTATTGATCTTTTTTGAAACTCTTTTTATACTAAATTACATAAACCCAAAATGCCTTCCGAACCTTTTTATGTCGCAGTGTCTAAATTCGGAAAAGGTGTTTTTGCATCAAGAGACATAAAATCTGGAGAAAGAATATGTACGATGAGCGGCAAAAGGGTTTCTTCGAAACAACTCGGTTTCGAATCCGACAGAAAGAGAAACCTTCTGGTAGACCCGTTTCAAATCGGCGCAGATGCATATTTGATGCTTGAAGAACCATACTTGCTCATAAACCATTCTTGTTCTCCAAATGCAGGGCTAAAAAACGGAGTCAATTTAACAGCGATAAAAAACATTAAAAAGGGAGAGGAAATATTTTACGATTACAGTACAACTTGGTTTGATGGCATGGAGTGCAAATGTGGCAGTCCAAACTGCAGGAAACACATCAGCAATTACATGACAATTCCGCCAGAAATAAGAAAAGAGTACAGGAAGCTAGATATAATCCCAGATTTCATCCCAAAAGATCTTTAGTGATTCATAGACCCTATAGTTTAATTATTTACTTAAAAATGGTATAATACGCACAACATGAGCGCAGAAATAGGCGCAGGCATAGGTGCAGTAGCTGCATCAGCCGGCCCCGCAATAGGCGCTTCCATAGGAGCAGGCGCCGAAATAGGAGCTGCAAGTATACCTTCGTTTGGGGCAGAGACTTTTGCAACCCAAATTCCATCAATTTACTCTGGTATTCCATCCGCAATCGAGCCTGTTGGCATAGAGACATTTTCGCCGTCTTTGGGCTTAATAAACGAGCTAGACTCACCGCCCGCATCTCTTGGTGAATTCACAATCGAAGATTTAATTGGTAAACCACAAACCATAGGCATAACTCACCTGGAACCGGCAATAGATACTTCGCCGGTATTTGTCGAAGAAATAAGTGCACCCCAGACATCAACCGAAATATCAGGTGCTGTAAAAATAGTCGAAGAGGAAGCATTTTTGTTCCTACCAATAATTCCAGAAGAAGAAACTGAAGAAGTTGAAAAACAAAAAGACGAAGTTGCTTTAAAAAACGCTGTAGAAACCTTAACGTCTTTTGAATTTTCCGAGGAAGAAACACAAGCCTGGCAGCAAAAATTAGAAGCCGCCATCCAATTAGAAGAGACTGAAACAGAAGTCGAGGTCCAAACTCTAGTAACATCACAAGAAGATGACGAGCCTCCAATTGTGACGAATGTTGCAACAGGCATAGATGATATCGATGAAGAAGAAGTTGCCGAAAAAGTAGAGGAAGAAACTATTCTGCTTTACAAAATCGGACACAAAATAAAATCTGCCGAAAAAGTAAACAAATGGCGTGCAAAATTGGCAGACCAAATAGCAACAGAAGTGGAAGATGCCAAAAACCCAAGAACAACGGCAGAAGCCGAAATAGCATTGCTGGATATTCCGGAATTTGATGATGCCATGGAAATTTCACAAGGCAAACTATTTATGCCGACTTTGTCTCACAAAATAGAGGCAGCGCTTTCAACAACAGATGAAACAGATCCATACGCAATTGCAAAAACCGTGACGGATATCGTCGACGGTAACAAATCAACACGCCTAGTTGAGCACATAGAAGGGATGACGCCAGTTCAGAAAAAGGATCTGGATCCAGACGCCAAAAAGCTTCTGGAAGAAGGCGAAGATAAATTAGTATTCAAAAAACTAAAAAAGCACTGGATGGCAGTTAAGGCTCTTCCTTTTGTACATCCTTACGAAGTACAACGCACAAAAAAAGCAGCCTAAAGCAAGTTGATAGTTTGTAGCACGTAGTAGGTAGTGATAAAATCTACCACGCGGGCTCGTAGCTCAGTTGGTTAGAGCGTTACATTGACATTGTAAAGGTCGAAGATTCGAGTTCTTCCGAGCCCACCGCTTCTTCTTGCTCCTCTTATATTTTTCGCATACAATGAAACTAGTGGACCAACAAAAGGAAATTGGGACAACCACCCAACAGCAAGACGGCAAAACCGTCGAAAAACATTACATAGAAGTTAACCCTTCCAAGTGGAGTAAATTTGTAACAGGCCTCTTAAGTGGGTTCGGTTACGGCATAGGGCTTACCCTAGGAACAGCAGTTTTCCTTTTAATAATTGGCGTAATTATCTCTAAAGTTAACTTTGTTCCAATTTTTGGCAACTTTTTATCAGACGTTATAAAATCCGCACAAGGAAGCCTTCTTTCAAAATGAGCAAAAGCTCAGAAGATCAACAACAT
>DATIHT010000071.1:0-10108 GCA_035480415.1 Saccharimonadales bacterium (SeqCode)
AAACTTGACACCTGACACTTGACACATGACACGCTATGAAAAGAAAAACAGACCCTAGGCACATTGCCCGGGTCGCTGCTTTTAAAAAGCTCTTTGAAATAAATCTAAGACCAAAGACAAGAATAGACAAAAATACTCTTGCCGGTAAAATCGTGGCAAAACAAGATGATATTAACCTTCTTGTTGAAAAAAACGCTCCGGCCTGGCCTATTTCGCAAATAGCCCCGGTAGATTTGGCAATTTTACAAGTGGCTATCTACGAACTTTTGTTCAAAGAAAAAAAAGAGCCCTATAAAGTGGTAGTAGACGAAGCAGTTGAGATCGCCAAAGAATTCGGTGGCGAAGCATCCAAGGGCTTTATTAACGGAGTATTGGGAAGTATTATAAAAGAAGCGACTAGTAATTAGTGCCTAGTGCTTAGTAATATGATTACTAATAACTAGTGGCTAGTTACTAATAACTAACTTTATGGTTGATTACACAGAAGAAATTAAAAAATTAATAGAAAAACAATTTGGTCTGGAAGAAGACTCGGTTGAAGAAGACTCTCATTTGGAAGCAGATCTTAACATTACCGAGCTCGATCTCGAAGATCTTGTTTCCGTTTTGGAGAACAAGTACGAGCTAACCATCCCACAGGAAGAATATTCCAAATTTAAGCAGGTTTCCGACATTGCTACCTATCTTTATGAACACGTCGACCAAGCCTGATCACTTCTCAAGCCTCCAAAAACAGTTAAAAATCAACTTTAATGCGCCGGCTCTTTTGAAAAACGCTTTTATCCACAGGTCGTACTTAAACGAGCATAAAGATTTTCAGGGGCAATCCAACGAAAGGTTGGAGTTTTTGGGAGATTCCGTTCTCTCTATTTTTGTTTCCAAACACCTTTTCGAAAAATTACCCCAAAGCCCGGAAGGTGAACTTACTCAAACCAGAGCAGCACTTGTGAGAACAGAAACCCTTGCAAAGCTTGCAAAAGATTTGGATCTTGGCAGGTATTTATACCTTTCAAAAGGCGAAGAAGATTCCGGCGGCCGCGAAAATAAATCTATTTTGGCAGACACTTTCGAAGCTTTAACAGGCGCAATTTATCTGGACCAACCAACAGAAGTTGTGGAAAAATTTGTAAGGGGACAAATCCTCGACAATTGGAAAGAGCTTGCGAAAAATGCAGTAACAGACAATAAATCAAAACTCCAGGAAATCGTTCAACGCAAATGGCGAAAATCTCCAACATACAAATTAGCAAAATCGTGGGGCCCGGACCACGACAGAAGTTTTGAAGTAGCAGTTTACATAGACGAAAAAATGCTCGGACTCGGCGCTGGCAAGAACAAACAGACTGCCGCGCAAAGTGCAGCCGGCGATGCACTAAGTAGACTTAAATGAAGATTTCTGGGATAATTCTTACTCAAGCGTATCAAAGTATCAAGTGTCAGGTGTCATGATACTTTGATACATGATACTTGATACGTTAAATAAATATGTCAGTAAAAATTAGATTAACCAGAACAGGTAAAAGCCAGCAGGTTACATACCGAATCGTCGCGCAGGATACTCATTCCAAACGTGATGGTAAATTTTTGGAAATTTTGGGGTTTTACAACCCAAGTGCAGAACCGTCTTTGGAAATAAACAAAGAAAAACTGGCAGCCTGGACCAAAAAAGGTGCAAAGCCGACATTAGCTGTAGAAAATTTGTTAAATGAAGGCAAACTGAACAAAAAAGTCTCAAAACGAAAGCTGGCAAGAGACGCAGCAAAAGCCAAAACAACAGCAGACAAAGCAGAGGCCCAGAAGCAAGCCGCAGAAGCTCCTGCTCCGGCACCAGCAGCAGATCAAGCTCAATCAACAGAAGAACCCGCAGCCGAAACACAAGCCCCAGAGCCACAAGCCGAAGCATCATCACCAGCCGAAACTTCAGCACCGACACCAGAAGTAGCAGCCCAAGCAACCGAGCAAAAAGCACCAGAACAAGAATCTGCAGCTTAATACTTGATACCTGATACTTGAAACTTGATACACTAAACCTATGGATGATCTATTAAAATTGCTAGTCGAACCTCTGGTTACCGACATTAACGAAGTCAAAATCGAAAAACAGGAAGATGGTAATAACATTCTTTTTACCATGATGATCCCGCAAACAGATATTGCCAAAGTAATAGGTAAGGGGGGCAAGATGATCAAATCTATTAAGAACCTGCTGAAAATACGCGCCATAAAAGAGAATGTTTTCGCGAACCTCGAAGTGAAAGAAGCCTAAGTTTGTATCAAGTATCATGTATCAAAGTATCATGACACCTGACGCATGACACATGACACGTTTTTTCATAATTACCCTTTTCCCTCAAATTTTTGACGGTTTCACAACAGGCAGTATCATAGGCCGCGCCATAGGCAAAAAAATAATCAGCATTAAGTTTATAAACCCAAGAGATTTTGCAAAGGATAAATACAAATCCGTCGACGACAAACCGTATGGCGGTGGAGCAGGCATGGTAATGAAAGTTGAAAACCTGGTAGCCGCAATAGAGTCGATTAAACCCAAGTCATACATAGTTCTTCTTTCTGCATCCGGCAAAAAATATACGCAAAAAATTGCCAAGGAGCTTGCCAAAAAGAAGAATATTGCACTTGTATGCGGTCACTACGAAGGCATAGACGCCAGGGTAGAAGAATTTGTAGATGAAGTCATCTCAGTGGGAGATTACGTGACAACCGGAGGCGAAGTGCCGGCAATGGCAATTATAGACTCGATAAGCAGACTTATACCCGGTGCGATAACAGAAAGATCACTAAACAAAGAGTCTTTCGACGATGACCTGCTGGAAGCCCCACAATATACAAGACCCGAAGACTTCAGGGGATTAAAAGTGCCTCAAGCGTTACTTTCCGGCAATCACAAACAAATCGAAACATGGAGAAAAGAACAAGCAAAAAAACGTACCAAAAAATATCGCCCTGATCTTTTATAATTTTTCAGATGGTGGTGGTGGTAATGCAGCACCGGATGGCAACATTGCTTGACGACTTTCAAGCGATAAAACCCTTGCTCTGATTGCACGACCCTGCTGAAACTTTGATGCTCTATTTGTCCCACCTTTATCAGTCTTTGATTTTCTCAAAACATCAAGAATATCTCGATAATCAGCCGCAGTAAAATTTAAATGAAACTCAGGATCAGCTTCCAAAAAAGCTTTAGGTGATAATTGTGCCTGACCATCATTCCACATATCAAGAAAAGTTAAACCAAGTATATGCGCTTCTGCTTTACCTTTTAGAGAAAAGGTTGCCCCTCGATTATTAGCATTTTCTGATAAATTCAGACCCCAATAAGTCCCGGTGTGATGAGATTTATCTTCTCGTGTTTGTCTGAGTCTTCTCAAACCAATTTCTCTTGTTGAATGCTCTCCCGAAGCATCCTCTGTAAACCTTCCCTGCCCTTTAGTCTGTGAATTAGTCTTTGAACTATTATCAACCAAAAAAACAAAAGTCTCGTCACGATCGCCAAACATTCTTGAGTCAGATAAGCCTACTAATAAGACTCTACTGCCCTCAGTATACAGTTCATCATCAAGAGGTTTACGTCTCACTAAATCGTCAAAATCTTGATGGAATAAAGGATACTGCTGAGGGTAAACTAGAGCAACCGCATTTGGATCAGTAAGCTTCGTGAGAATCTCGCCAATAATTGCCTTTTGTATCTCATCAACAGACAATTCCTTGGGTAGGGCTAGTTTTCCTGTCTCGCCACCTACTATCTTTCCAGTTTGACCAGGAACTATACCGAGATCGCGAGGTTCGCCATCCATATATTAAAATGGGGTGAACAGGTCGCTTCTGCCTGTTGGTATGTTAGGAATCGCAGAAGCGGTAGAGCTTGTCGACGAATTGGCAGTCTGAATACTTTTTAGCAAATCTTCTTCTTTTGGCGTAAGATTTTGAATCTGTGACTCCACAGACCCAAGCTGAGTTGGCAACGGCTTCCAATATGCTTCAATAACAAAGTCGGCATGCAGACTTGTACCTGCAGCCCCGGCAGCACTAATTGTTAAATCCCTAACGCCTAAAACTCTTGGCAGTGCATATACGCTGCTTAAAAATTTCAAAAACGATTTGTAATCGGAAGTCGTTGCAATCTTGATATCTACCTTTGGCGCCACAGTAGAAGTTGCAGCCGAGCCCTGCGAAGTGTCTGCTTTGGCATTTGGGTCTTCACCCGACAAATTGCCAGGAGCAACATCAACCCTTTCCAAAATAACACCATTCTGAGAAGCCGCAGACTCAATTTGCCTCACCGCAGTAAATACGGATTTATCAGAAGGCATCGCTTGTTCGGCAAGACCAATTTGGTCCTGTAATTTTGCCTCGTCCAGTCCGGAAAGCAACGAAGCTTTTTTGGAAAGCGCATCCGCACGCGATGTAAGTTCGGCATTTGTTACCCGCAGCGAAAGAGCCTGCGAAAATCTTGGCAAAACCACCAAAACCAAAACAACAACCGAAACCAAAATAGCAGCAGCAGGCGCACCAAAAGTAGTATATTTGGAAAAATCCAAACCCTTTGCGCCTGTTTTTAAATTTGAAGAAAAGCTGGGTATATTCATTTTGTCGCTTTACCTCCCGCGTATTTTGCGCTTATTACAAAAGTATAAACTCCGCCTTCTGTCGAGGTTAGGGAATCAATAGAAACATCGGAAAGAATATCGCCAGCACTCGAACTAACCAGAGATTTAGCCAAAACCGCAACATCTGCAGAAGATTTAGCCTTACCGGAAAAAGTAACCTTGCCATTGGCAATTTTAATATCTGTAAAATAGACGTTTTGGGGAACCAAAGAAGCCAGCGTTTCAAAAGCTTTGGGAAAATTAGCCCTTGCATCCTCAACTTGTACGGCAGTTGCGGTTTTATCCGCAACAACTGTCATTAATTCTTCCTTGGCCTTATAAGATTCAATTTGTGAAGAAATACTGGAAACCGAAGCAGCAAGCGTCTTGCTCTTGGACTGAAACATTACAAGCAAAGAAAGAGTAGCAACGGTTAAAACAGCACACACCACCAAAGACGAAATTGCACCAAATTGCACACGCTTCAGGAGCATCTCAACCCTGGCGTTTGTCTGTTCTTCCTGTGGTATTAAATTAATATCAGCCATAGTTAGTCAAAGTGTACAGTCAAAGTCGAGAGTCTAATGCTTTACACTTTTCTCTTTGACTTTGACTTAATTTCAGCGTAGCAGAAATTAACTTCTCAGAGCAAGTCCCGTTGCCACCGCAAATACACTTCCTTGATTTGCCAAGGAAGTAGCAAGTCCGCTTTTGTCAAAATTTGCCCAAGGGTCTCCAAGTGAAACTTCTAAATTGGTTCTTCCGACTAAAAATTCGGAAAGTCCTGGCAAAAATGCGCCACCGCCACAAATAACAAGTCTGTTTACATCACCGCTTGGCAAATGACTCCTGCAATATTCAATTGCTTTTAAAATCTCGCCAATTACAATATCTAAAATAGGAAAAAGGACAGCGGCAACTTTGCCGGAAAGTTTGTCTTCTAAAATACCATATGTGTGTTTATATTCTTCCGCCTGTTTCTGCGGCAGGTTAAATTCAGCGGCAATGGCAGCAGTAAGGTTCATACCCCCCGTTGCAACAGAACGCGTAAACAAAATGTTGCCTCCGGCAGCAACCACCAATTCGGTAGAAAGTGCTCCCAGGGAAAGAATAATAGTGGCACCTTCGCCGCGGCCCCCCAAAACACGCACCAAAGCAGCCGACTCAGTTTCTAGTGCTTCCGGTTTCAATTTAGCATCTTTGGTAACCGTGATATATTTTTGGATTACCCGTTTTGGTGCAGCAATTAAAAGTACATCCATTTTCCCGTCAATCCCCGATGCGCCTTCTATTCTATTTACAACCTTATACTGCAAAACAACATCTTTGATTGGCAGGGGTATATATTCTTCTGCTTCCCAATTAATAGCCGAAGAAAGTTCTTTATCAGTCAAAGTCGGCATCTGAATAAGCCTGGTGACAACCTGCGATTCGATTAGAGAAACTGCACATTTGTCCCCCTGAATCTTGGCAGCCACAACACATTCACGTATAGCTTGAGTAACTTTTGCAAGATCACCGGGAGATTCCGAAACGATACCACCGTCGGGTGTAGGAATGGCAGCAGCGGCAGTCAACATGTACTTACCGCCTTTTGTATCCACTTGAACAACTTTTATAAAAGATCTACCAATATCAAGACCAAATAGGGCAGGCATAAAAATTTAAGGCTTTGCCGATGCAACAGGCGAAGGAATCAAACCAGGTATTGCCGAATTTGTAGCAGCAGTAGGTGAAGCAACAGGAGAAGGGGTAGGTATAGGAGTCGGTGCTTTTTGCTTGGCAGTATCCACAATATTTTGTGTATCTATATTTCTATTACCGCCAGGTGCCTGAGAAGGAGGTGCGCTTTTGGAACCTAACGTTAAAAGCAAAACCAGGGGAACTATAATTGCACAGGCGCCCAATACCGAAAGAATTAATTTAGTTTGTTTACTCATTTGGCAATACTGTTTTCCGAAAATAAAACATAATCAAAGGCAGCCGGCAATTGCGGCAAAGCCGTACGCTTTACCTGAACTTTTCGACTTATTCCAAGGTCTGTCTTGGCACTGGAAGTAACATCGTATGTTTGAATAGGCAACACGCCGCCGCTTGCTGCAGAAACCCTCAACGTTGTCCTGCTCCAAAATGGCCTTATTCGCAAAACCACAGGGTTAGCGCCCACTGCAATTGTTTGCGCTTTGGCAAAAGAACCGCTGCTTGCACAACCGTTAGAGGTACTAGGCGAAGCAAAACCTGTTTCCCCGGATCTCCCGGAAACACCGGCATATGCTGTCCTTGTTTGTGCATACGGACCCGTACCCGTCACTTGCACAATCTCAACAGAAGCAGGATTCGTCGATTCATTAGTATCTGCACAACTTGCCCATTCAACCAAGATGTTGCCAGAGGCAACTGGCGGCCCTTTAAGGTCTATCTGCGCAACGCTACCTTCATCTACTACTTGTTGATATGTATTTGCTGCCTGAACGTGAACGTTTGCAGTTATGTTTCCCAAAGTAACTGTCCTGTCAACACCGGTAGATTGGATATTGGCATTACCCCTAAGAGTATTAAGCTGAGAAAGCGTGTCTTCAACTCCGCCTTCTGCGGCACTAAAAGCTCGCTGGGAATTTTCTGTTTGTGTAGAAGTACGAACGTTAATAATGTTTCTGGAAGCAACCGAAAGACCAACAGCCAAAGCAACAACAACTACCAACAAAACCAGGATCAGAATCTGACCACGACGTTTTCTCATCTCTAACTCCAGTTTAGGCCAATTTGTATCAAAGTATCAAGTATCATGTGTCAGGAAAAAAATCATGATACATGATACCTGACACATGACACGCTTTACTTAGTATTTCCTCAGCGAAATCGTCGTCTGAAACGCTGCGCTTGCGTTATAGTCAGATCTTACCGGGGCAGAAATTCCCTGATTTGCAACAAAAGCCACCATTACAACAGCAGGGCTTATTGCACCTGTACTTGCCGGCTGCACGGTAAAGGTACAGTTGGTTATATTAACCCCGGAAACAGCGTCTGTATTGGTCACCGAAATCAAAGTAGCAGAGGTTGGCACGGGGTCAGTCGTAAGCGCCGTCTTGGTTCCAATCCAACCGTTTGTACCAGAACCAGCACCAATACAACCAAGGTAAAGATATCGCCCGTCAGAAAGAGTAACTCTGGCAGCACTCGAAGTTCCACCAAGAATAGCGGAAACTGCATCCGTTCCATTCCTAATCTGCGAGTCTAAACTGTCCAGGACTGCCTGACCGTTTTGTTTAACCTCGGCAGTTACATTGCTTTGGTTCGAACCACGCAATACCGAGGTTAAAAACAAAAGCGAACTGCCAACGGCAAAAACCAAAATACCAATAACAATAAGGAATTCAATCAAGGTATATCCATTGCGATCAATTTTTAATTTAAAATTTCTAATTTTTAATGAATTTTTTAAAATTAAATTTTTAAAATTAAGATTTGATTGAAAATTTAAAATTGAAAATTTAAAATTCTTCATGTTGTCAGCATAGATTTTGCGAGCTTATACAATTGGAAAGCACAGTATTGTTAGAAACCGATTGAGTACCCCCGGAATCTGTCCACGTAACAGTCACGGTAACAAGAGCAGATTTAGCACGGTCATTCACACCATTGTTACCAACAACAAGGGACCTATTAAATGTAACCTGGTTTAAAACAACTGCTCGGGGACAATTAGCAGCAGAAAGGCTCCAGTTTGCAGGGTCCGACCCTGAAGTCGTGTCCAAAACCCAACAGGAACCATTTGCTAGCGCACTAAAACCCTTCCGGTCGCGAAATGCTCTAATTTGTTCTATATTTTCCTGAACCAATTTTGTTGCCTGAGTGCTATTTTCCGAACCGCGGGAAGCCTTCTGTGTCACTAAGCTTGTAGTAACCAATGCAACAGCCAAAGCAGCAACCACTCCAACCGCAACAATGACCTCAACCAAGGATTGTCCGCTTCTGTAGACTGTAGACTGTAGACTGTAGACTTTTTTCATTGCACTTCTCCCGTCGACAAAATAACAATACTACTTGTCCTGGTTCCTGCCGTGTTGGAAACCACAATCGTAACCGAAGTCGCCGTCTGTGGATTTATCGGCTGCAAGTTGTTGTCCAAAAGGTCCACAGAACCGGAGCCAACTGTATTTGCCAAATGAAAGCTAACCCCATTTTTTAGAGGCCTAAAGAAAAAAACTGTAGGAATTCCTGCGCAACCCGTACATGTAACACTACTTATTTTGGTGTCCAGTGGCAAAGCCAAGACCTGCTGAGAAATTCCGCTAGTATCGGTAAAAGCAACCTCCGAAGTTCCATTCAAACAATCTCCTCCAAGAATATAAGAAGTATTAGCGCCGCTGGCAGTATCTACCTTAATGTACCAACCAGCCAGAGTTCCTTCCGAACCGGAAACTGGCGTGTTGCAAAGAGTACCTGTTAGGCCTTTGTCGCCGGAAGAAGCCTTGTTTTGAACAAACCGCAAACTGTTTCGCAATTGAACTGCACCATTTTTTACCCTCTGGTTTCGTTCAAAAGTTAAATAACTCGCAGTTACCAACGATGCCGAAATTCCAAAGAGTGAAACAACTACCATAAGTTCAATTAGGCTGAAACCACGAAAGTTGATAGCGGGTAGTTTGTAGTGGGTAGTTTTTTTGAGTCTACCTACTACGTACTCTAAACTACATACTAAATTGGGCATTAACTTAACTATACAACACTTCTTAGTCACCAGGCACCCTGAGGCTACACCCCAAGGGTGTAAACGTAACTTGACACTAGGGTGTTAACAATTTTAAGTATAAATTAGTCAAAGTATTGCCCCAAAACAAAACTACAATTGCAGCGCCTATTAAAAACGGCCCGAAGGGGACAGCCTGACCAAACTTTTTGCGGCCAAACAAAAGAAGAAAAATAGAAATAACGGCACCAGAAACAAAGGCCAAAAAAGTAGAAAGTAAGCTTTGAGGCCAGCCCAAAAAAAGCCCCAAAAGAAAAACCAGGGGAATATCGCCCGTGCCCATCCCGCGCCCACGCGTTACCAAAACAATGGCCAAAAAGAAGAGAGCCAAAACAAATGCGCCAAATACGGCCTGAACAAAATCGGCAGAGCTTAAATAAAAATAATTTCTAAACAAAGCAAGTATTGCAGCACCAAAAACAAAAGTTGTGGGAATTAAAGAAAACTTCAGGTCTACGACAGCAACCACCACCAAAGTGGAAATAATTGCCAGATAGTACAAAATACCAACAAACGAAAATGTTGTACTGGCTGCCAAAAAATAAAAAGTGGCAGCAAATAAAACCCCCACCAAAGTTTCTACAATAGGATACTGCCATGAAAGTTTATGACGGCAATACCGGCATCTTGCCCGAAGCCCCACAAAGCTTAGAATAGGGACAAGATCGAAGGTAGAAAGTTTTGCGTGGCAATAGTCGCAGTAGGAACGCCCAAAAACAATACTCTCGTTTTTTACAGACCGGTCCACAAC
>DATIHT010000072.1:0-18547 GCA_035480415.1 Saccharimonadales bacterium (SeqCode)
GTTTTTATCCTGCAGTCCTCCTCTTGGCCGATTAACAAGCACATTATCGAGCTTGCACTAATTGCAGATGCACTACGAAGGTCTGGCGCCCAAAAAATAACGGCAGTTATTCCTTATTTTGGTTACAGTAGGAAAGAAAAACAATCCAGACCCGGCGAACCCATCTCTGCCAAGATCATTGCAGATTTAATCATCGCCAGCGGCATTAACAAAGTTGTCGCACTAGACCTGCATTCCGACGCAATCGTTGGTTTTTTCAACGTGCCGGTAATATACCTAACGGCACTTCAAGTTTTGGCAGACAGAATTAAGCGCGAAAAACTCCAAGACGCAATCGTAGTTTCGCCAGACACCGGCGGAGTAAAGCGCGCCAGAAACTTCGCAACACTTTTGGGTTTGCCCCTGGCAGTTATGGAAAAACACAGGTTTGTAGACAAACACGATAATGTAGAAATTCTTTCAATGTCCGGAGAAGTAAAAGGTGACACGGCAATTTTAATAGACGATGTAATCTCCACCGGCGGCACCATAGTAGAAAACGCTAACGCACTAAAAGCAAAAGGTGTTAAAAAGATAATTGTTGCTTCCAGCCATGGTGTGTTTGCCGGCGATGCAATAGAAAAAATAGAAAAAAGCCCGATAGATAAAGTTTTTGTTACAGACAGCGTGGAGCACGAAGTGCAAAGCCCCAAAATAGAAACGGTAACAATTTCCGACCTTATTGCAGATTCTCTAAAAGAAGAGCTTTAATGGACTTTAAAACCAAACTCCAAAACGCAATTTCTAAAAACAATAGTCTTTTATGTGTGGGTTTAGACCCGGACCCCGAAAAAACAAAAGCCGCAGGCATCTTCGCCTTCAATAAAAAGATTATCGACGAAACCAAAGATTTAGTCTGCGCCTACAAACCTAACATTGCCTTTTATGAAGCAGCAGGGATAGAAGGCCTGGAAGCTCTTAAGGCGACTATCAATTATATTCACCAAAATTGCGATATACCTGTACTGCTGGACGCCAAACGCGCGGACGTAGAAAACACTGCAAGAATGTACGCAATGGCAGCCTTTGATTATTGGAAAGCAGACGCAGTTACAATAATTCCGCATCTTGGTAAAAATGTTGCGGAACCTTTTCTGGCACACGGCGATAAAATGACTTTTATGATTATAAAAACCACAGCCAACGAATCGGAGACAATAAAAAACGCCAAAGTAGGTAAAGACCCTTATTATTTGGCGCTTGCCAAAGAAATTAAAACCTGGCCAAACCAGGAAAACATCGGCATCTTTGTAGGGGCAACAGCAACCAAAGCGTTAAAGGAAGTAAGAGCAATTTTCCCCGACAGTATTTTTTTAACAGCCGGACTTGGCGCACAAGGAGCTTCTACAAAAGACGCGGTACAGGCAGGGGTAGACAAAAATGGCGGGGGTATTTTGTTTAATGCATCAAGGAGTATAATTTACGCACAAAACCCAAAGCAAGCTGCCCAGGAACAAAGAGATGAAATCAACAAATATAGAAGCTAAAGTCGCATCAATCCTCTACGACATAGGTTGTGTTTTATTTCGCCCCAAACAACCATTCCGCTACGCATCCGGAATTCTAAGTCCTGTTTACACAGACAACCGCCTAATAATTTCACACCCTAAACAGCGAGAAAAAATAGTTGACTTCCTTATCGAGGCAATTAAAGAAATTGGTATTCCCGACGTTGTTGCCGGAACTGCAACTGCAGGCATTCCCCACGCTGCCTTTATTGCCCAAAAGCTAAAGATTCCAATGGTCTATGTAAGAGCAAAACCCAAAGACCACGGCGAAGGTAACCAGGTAGAAGGCGCCGTAAAGCGAGGGCAAAAAGCTATAGTTGTCGAAGATCTAATTTCCACAGCAACATCTTCCATCACTTCAGCAGAAGCACTTAGAAAACTTGGAGTTAGAGTAACAGACGTAGTCGCCATTTTTACCTACAACCTAAAAGAAGCGGAAGAAAATCTGAAAGCAGCAAATCTTAAACTACACGCCCTAACAAATCTTAAAGCAGCAGCAGAAGTAGCAGTTAAAAAAGGATATTTAAAAGAAGACCAAGTAGAAATGGTTTTGGATTGGGCGAAAGATCCAAGAGGTTGGGCCAAAAGGATGGGAATGGAATGAAACCAGATATCTCAACAAAAATAGCAGGACAAAAATTTGAAACATGTATTTTTAACGCTGCCGGCCCTATTGATGTAGTCATTGAAGAACTGCACACAATTGGTAGATCAAAATCCTCGGCGATAATAATGAAATCTTGCACAATAGAGCCAAGAGATGGCAATCCTGAACCAAGATATGCGGATTTAGAATTCGGGTCTATAAACTCCATGGGGTTGCCAAATGTTGGATACAAGAACTATGTGAAATTTTCCAAGGCACTTAAAAAACATAAAAAACCAATAATTGCCAGTATTTGCGGTATGACTTTAGAGGATGATGTCATAATGTTCAAAGCCTTCAATAATTCGGATGTCGACATAATCGAATTTAATCCCGGTTCTCCAAATACAATCGGAAAACCAATCGTAGGTTATGATCCCGAGGAAATGGACCGACTTTTAGAAGCTGTTTCAAAAGTTTCAAAAAAACCTTTCGGAGTAAAACTTCCACCATATTTTGAACTTTATGATTATGAAAAAATTGCCAATGTTATCAAAAAATATCCTGTTAAATTTGTGACTTGTATTAACTCTATTGGTAATGGTTTGGCAATAGATCCGCACACAGAACAACCACTAATAAAGCCAAAAGGTGGCCTGGGTGGAATTGGCGGCAAATACGTAAAATTTCACGCTCTTGCCAATGTTCGCAGATTCTACGAAATTTTCGAGGATAAAATTGCTGTTATTGGTGTTGGAGGAGTTTATTCGGGAATCGACGCTTTTGAATTTATTTTAGCCGGTGCATCTGCCGTGCAAATTGGCACGGCATTTATACAACAAGGACCAGCAATTTTTGAAAAGGTACAAAACGAGCTTATCGAGTTCATGGCCGGAAAAGGATACAAAAAGCTTTCCGACTTCAGAGGAAAACTAAAAACACTATAACCAATTATTATGACGGCAGATCGTGATTCTTTAGGTGGCTTTAATGTTAACGACTTTTTCAAAGCCATTCAGGATAAGGGCGGCTTTATCCAAGCCCTTGCTCCAGATGCACCTGTTCCCTTGCTTCCTGCGCCGGAACCCGACACAGCTTTTGAAGTTCGCCTTAGAACATTTCAACTAAATTATCTAATTGGCTATTTCAACGGTAAAACCATGACAGACATAAGAAACGACGCACTCGCCTTTAAAAATACTTTTGAAAGAAACAAAAGTGAAAATCACAGTCCTGCAGAAAAGCAACTTTTTGAAAGTACAACGCTACAGAGTCTTGCAGAACTCGCAAAGGAGCAGCACGAAAGATTCGCAAGGAAAAGCGGTGCAGCAATTCCCAAGAGCGAAGAGGAGGCGGTTTTTTAACAAGAAGCACACATGTGGGGAATCATCGACCAGCACACCCAAGCCGCCGCAGAGATAAAAGACTACTAAAAAAAGAGCGATTTTCCTATTCCGGTGATACAATTCGTACGTGTCTACCAATCAAATTACAGGTGATTATGGCGAAGGGGAAGTAGTTAGCCTTGTGCCATGTCCAAATTGCACTAGCAAGTTAATGTTATTGCCCAAAAATTACCCGCTTTTTGATATCCAGTGTACCGCTTGCAACTTTCGAGCACAGGTAAAAACTAAGCTTATCAAACCGCAGGATGAAATTCTTGGAGCTGGTTGGGAGATAATGGATAAAGTAACCAGGTCTGGATACCCAGTGCCCTCATTAATAGTAAACTTTAAATGGACAGATCAAGGTTTACAAAAACAAGAAATCAGGTTTTATCCATTTATCCCAAAAGTAAATTTAAAGAAAAGGCAACTGCCACCAACTGCAAAAAGAGCAAATTATTGGATGTTTAATTATGTCGGTTTAGATAAGCTACCATACTTCGTTCTCTATAAAAATTTCTAAAATGAAGATTTTTGCTGTAATTCTTAATCTTCCATGGTCATTAATTGGTCTTTTTACGGCGATTTTGTCGATGCCAAAAAGAGTTGAATTTTCTAAAAATCCTCCAGCTGTTATTTTCCATATTCGTAGTTTTTGGTGGTACAACTGGTTGGTAAAGGGGAGTCGTGGAATAACAAATGGCAACGTTATCCAAACTAGCGACAAAGCAGATGAACGCGATCGTGTACACGAACTAATTCATGTAGAGCAATTTATGCGTTGGCCGTTTATTTTTGCCTTCATGATTCTTTACGAACAGCTAAAAGGTGGAGTTGGCCCGCAAAATAACCGTTTCGAAAAAGAAGCTTATGGAAGATCCGGAAGTAGATATTTAGGTGGGAAAGGTTAGAGTTCAAGGAACGACCAAACATATGATGTCAAGGTCGCACCTTGAAACCAGCCCAGATTGACACGACACAATATTTGAGCAAAACTATAAGTAATGCCAACTCCTAAATTTGGATTTGCCTCTCCCAAAGTTGCCAAAATTGCCGCCATGCTGGCCAAAAAAGGCAAGATAGGGACACATATGCCTAAAGGCAATGGTTCCCTGATTTTCGCTCAAAAATCGCTCAAAATAAAAACTTCACCCGCAGTCGCTGTAGCTGCAGCTGTCCCAACCAAAGTAAAAGCTAAAAAGAAGAAATAATACCAACATTCAAGGAACGACCAAACATATGATGTTAAGGTCGCACCTTGAATCGAAGGCACAATGAAGTTTTGCACCCCATAGTTAATTCTGGTAGAATTTCCACTCTATGACAGCAGAAAGAAACGAGGTATTGCCTCAAGGTTATTATTGGCAACCACTGTCGCCATCGGGTTTTTCTATACCAAGACCTGAAGGGTGGTATTTTCGGCAAAGACGCGTAAGAGCCCTGCAGGAAAGCTATTTTATATCTAGAGAAGAAACGTCTGGGATAGGCGTAGTTCAGATTGGATCCGGGCCAATGATTGCGCCTAAAGGTAAAGAAGGATTCTTCCAAACAGGCGTCTCGGCGTATTTTTTCCAAAGAGTAAGAGAACAATTTGGAACCAAACCGTCTAATGTTGCGCAAAGACGAATAGTAAATCTAACTGGCGGATTCATCTCTGACGGGCCAGTGGAAAGAGATGAAAAAGGGGAATACATTATTTATAGAAGATATATGAAGAAGGAGACTACAGAGATTGTTAACTTAAAAAGCCGTCCGCTAAATATGTATTCCGAGTTAGTTGCCTGTGACAAAAATGATATCTTATTGCTTGTAGCTTTTGAAACACCTTCCGAGCTTTGGGCCCAGGACAAACAGATAGCAGATGTAATGGTTAAAAACCTTCTTTTTGCCTAAAGACAAGGTCGCACCTTGAAGCCAATTTGATATAATTCCTCCACAATGACAGCCTACACAGAAATTTCCAGCAACAGAATTAAAACGTGGATTATTATGCTTTTGTTTGCAGTCTTTATTGCGGCTTTGGCATTTATTTTTACCCAGGCACTTGGATTCCGCGGGCCTTCAGCACTTAGCTTTACAGGTTTTGCGCTAATTATTGCCGGTGTAATGAACTTTATAACTTACTACACAAGCGACAGTTTGGTAATGGCAATTTCCGGTGCCAAGAAAATAGAGAAAAAAGACAACCCAACTTTGTTTAGAACTGTAGAAAATCTTTGTATAGCCTCGGGTCTACCGATGCCCAAAATTTATATAATTGACGATTCTGCGCCCAACGCATTTGCAACGGGCAGAGACCCAAAGCACGCTTCTATTTGTTTCACCACAGGTATCTTGGAAAAATTAAATAAGTTAGAACTGGAAGGGGTTGCAGCCCACGAACTTTCGCACGTTGGCAATTATGACACACGCCTAATGTCTGTGGTTTCTATTTTGGTAGGGACTGTTGCGCTTTTGGCAGATTGGTTTTTGCGTGCACAGTGGTTTGGAATGGGCAACCGTGATAACGATGACGATAACCAGCTGGGTGCAATTTTTATGGTAGTTGGTTTGGTACTGGCAATTCTGGCGCCAATAATTGCAACGCTTATTCAACTTTCCGTTTCGCGCAAACGCGAATTTTTAGCAGATGCTTCCGGCGCGCTTTTAACAAGGAATCCGGACGAGTTGGCAAATGCACTAGTTAAGATTTCAAACGACACAGAACCGCTAGAGGCAGCAAACAGGGCAACCGCGCATTTGTATATTGTTAATCCGTTTAAGGGTAAAAGTTTTGGTGCTGCCTTTGCAAATTTGTTCAATACCCACCCACCAATTGCCGAGCGCGTAAAAGCGCTGCGCGCAATGCAATAGTTTATGCAATCTTTCCACTGTGTAGAATCTTAGTCCATTCTGGACGGAGGCCTACGCGAAATTGATTTTCTGAGCCTCTTTTTTGAAGAATTTGCCAACGTTCGGGCGGTTGTTCGCCAACGTAATTATAATCGGCAACAAACTCAGCCATAAGTGGTGGATTATCACCAAATAATGCTGAAGCAAAAGTAATTTTTGCCCCCAGCGCAGTTGGAAGAATTGCTACTACGCGAACCCCGGATTCCCTTAAATCAACAGCGTCCTTATAGTTATGATCATCTTTACCCTCGGGAAATGGATTTGCGGCAAAAACAATCTTTTCTGTTTCTCTAGCAGCTTCCATTATGGCTCGTCTAATTTTATTGTTTGCGGTAAAACTTCCAAATGTAGTCAGGAGTATGGCCCTTGCTCTATTATTGGCTTTAATCTGGTCGTAATAATCGGCTGGGTTATCACCCTCTTCCGGTTTAATTCTTATAAATGGCGAGTAACCCCTAAGAATTACCGGTCTGAAATCATGGAAATAAGCGTAACTTAATGGAGGTTTTTCAGCAGTTTCTAATATTTTTGAATACTCTGTAAAAAACCTGTTTCGAATACCGCCTGCCGCAAAATCGCTCACGTCAATTAAAAGAGGATGTGAAGGAGATGTAAAACCTTTTACCAAGGTATCACTTACCTTCTCAACACCTACAGTTAGATAGGCGCCTCCAGCGTTTCCGCCCATGCATACAAATTTTTCTTGTTGTCCTGCTTTTTTAAGCATCGATAAACTGGTAAAAGTATTTTCTAAATTCGTTCTTGCTTCTGTAAAAGGGGCATCTATGTCCTGCTGACCACCAACAAATCCAACCGAAAACGGGCAATTAGGTCCAAGCATCATAGCTGCATAAGAACTGCTGCCAGACATCGTATCTGTTCCGTGCGCGATTATGAATCCGTTGAATTTTTGTTTGAGATTTTCACTTGCATTGTTCCAGATATAACTCATCGCAATTACCAATTCTGCGTTGTAATCAATCTCCATTTGAGAACTGTCCATCAAAGTCGGAAAATCCATGCTGGCAATTCCATAATCTTCCTTTACAGCGCCGCTTATTCTACTTAACAAATAATCTACGCTAAGCCCGGCGACTCTTACCCTTGTGCCATCTGTTCTTTGTTCTTCGTGAGACGCTATTGTTCCGCCCGTTCCAATCATTCCGACCACGCCTTCAAAAGAAGAATCTGCGGCCTTTTCTTCAAGCTGCATTAAAAGAACAATAACTCTCTCTTTCTCAATAATTCTTAAGTTTTCTATATCAAAAGGATCTTCTATAAGCTTGGTGTTGTTATTTTCTAACAAATAGAGGTTCCCTTTGGGAATAAAAGGGGCTGTTGGGTCATAAGCGTCAGGATTAAAACTGCCACTCTTCCAAGGGTTTCCTTCGTCTACGATCCATGGCCCTCTAGTGTGTCTTGCATGTTCTCTTCGCAGAGAGCTTACTGCTGTAGAGAATGCAGCTTCGGGATTGGGAATAAATACATCTGGACGGTTCATGTTTGAGGGCAGATTATAACAAAAGGAGAAGCAGTACTTCAACTATAGGGCTTTTCCACTCAGGAATGTTTTCATATATAATACAAAGCATGAAGATCAACATTAAGCATGTCGCGCAGTTGGCGAATCTTAAACTTACGGCAGAGGAAGAAAAAACCTTCGAAAAACAATTAGGCGAAGTTTTGGAATATGTTTCTCAGTTAGATAAAGTAAACACCGAAAAAATTGAACCCATCGGTCACATCACTGGCCTTGAAAATGTAGGCAGAGAAGATGTTGCCGCACCGTCGCTTACTCAGGAGGATGCAATCGGACAAGCGGCCAAAATACACAATGGCTTTGTGGCTGTTGATGCCATTTTTGATGAAAACGATGAATAACATAGAGTTGAGGAACGTCCTCCCGATGCCAAATTCGAGGACTCACCTCAAGCCAAAAAAATGATGGATATTACAGATCTAACAATTAAAGATGCAAGTAGTCTTCTTACTTCCAAAGAAGTAAAAGCAGAAGAGTTGGCAAAGGCCTTTTTGGAAAGGACAATAAGCCTTAATAAGAAGCTGAATTCGTTCATAACCGTAACAGAAGATGAAGCGTTGGAACAGGCAAGAAAAGTAGACGAGTTGATTGCTGACAAACAACCACTTTCTCCACTTGCAGGAATCCCAATTGGACTAAAAGACCTTTTTTCTACCAAAGGTACAAAAACTACCGCAGCTTCTAAAGTTTTAGAAAACTATATTCCACCATATGACGCAACAGTAGTTACTAAATTACGGGACGCCAATGCAGTTTTTATCGGCAAAACAAATCTAGACGCCTTTGCTCATGGTTCTAGCGGAGAAAATTCGGATTTTGGTCATACACGAAATCCCTACGATCTTGAGAGAGTTCCAGGTGGATCATCCTCTGGCTCTGCAACATCCGTTGCGGCAAGTCAGGTTTTGGCAGCAACCGCAACAGATACTGGTGGCTCGATTAGATTACCTGCTAGTTTTTGTAACTTAGTTGGAATTAAGCCAACATACGGAAGAGTATCCAGATATGGAATTATCGCAATGGCGTCCTCCCTCGATGCTATCGGACACCTTACAAAAACTGTCTACGACAACGCTTTAATGCTCAACGTGACAGCCGGAAAAGACGAGATGGATGCAACAACGTCTCCAAACAAACCAGACGATTATGTAAGTGAAATAGAAAAGGGAGTAGACGGGGTAAAAATTGGCCTGCCAAAAGAGTACTTTAAAGACCTAAAAGGAGACGTAAAAGACCTAATAATGAAAGCTGTCAAAAAACTGGAATCACTTGGTGCAAAAGTAGAGGAGATTAGTCTTCCAAACACAGAATACGGAATAGCCACATACTATATTATTCAGCCATCAGAAGTTTCATCAAACTTAGCCCGATATGACGGAATTCGCTTCGGAAACAGGCGAACTTCATTTGGAGCAGAAGCCAAAAGAAGAATAATGCTTGGCACATTTACACTTTCTTCCGGTTACTACGACGCTTACTACTTAAAAGCGATGAAAGTTAGAAGATTAATGAGAGAAGATTTCACAAAATCTTTTCACGAAGTTGACGTAATTATTGCGCCAACTTCTCCAACTCCACCTTTTAAAATTGGCGAAAAGATGAGTGATCCGCTTTCTATGTATCTTTCGGACATATTTACGCCAACTATCAATCTTGCAGGCGTACCCAGCCTCAATGTACCTTGTGGATTCTTAGATGGTTTACCAATGGGAATGCAGATAATCGGTCCGGATTTTAGCGAAAAACTGCTTTACCAAGTAGGTCATGCTTATGAACAGGAAACAAAATGGTATGAAAAGAAGCCAAAGATCGATTAAAGATTGATGATTAAGGATTAAGGATAAATAAAAAAATGATAGACGATTACGAAGTTATTATTGGTCTTGAGATCCATGTTGAGCTGAAAACACAAAGCAAGATGTTTTGTAGTTGTTCTGCCGAATATTTTGGCGAAAAACCAAACACACATACTTGCCCTGTTTGTCTTGGTCTACCAGGCGCAATGCCTGTTGCCAATCTTTTGGCCATACAATATAGCCAAATGTTAGGCATGGCAGTAAATTGCGACAACCCATTGAACACAAAGTTTGATCGTAAGAACTATTTTTACCCAGATTTACCAAAAGGCTTTCAGATTTCGCAATATGATCTGCCTTTTTCACAAAACGGTTTCACAAATATAAGTATCAAAAGTGACAAAGGTATCAAGAGTATCAAAAGAATTGGAATAACAAGGGCTCATCTGGAAGAAGATACGGGAAAGCTTACCCACGCCACAGTAGACGGCAAAAAAGTAACTTTAATCGATTACAACAGAAGCAGTGTGCCGCTTTTGGAGATTGTTTCCGAACCCGACATGAGATCTGCAGAAGAAGCAAAAGCTTATGCCCAGAAGATTCATCAAATAGTTAGATACATAGGAATCTCGGACGCAGACATGGAAGAGGGCAGTATGAGAATAGAGCCAAACGTCTCGCTTTGCTCGCGTAATAATAAAAATACTACAAATAATACCAATAACAAATTACCAAGTTATAAGGTAGAGCTGAAAAATATTAACTCGTTTAAGTTTGCAGAAAAAGCAATTAACTTTGAGATTAAACGTCAGGCAGAAATATTAGACAGGGGAGAGACACCCATACAGGAAACTAGGGGATGGAACGAAAATAAGAATGAAACGGTTAGTCAGAGAAGTAAAGAAGAAGCACACGATTATAGATATTTCCCAGAGCCAGATATTCCGCCATTTGTATTTGCAAAAAAATACATCGACGGCCTAAAGGCAAAAATTCCTGAACTACCTGATGCAAAATTGGAAAGATTCCAAAAAGATTATCAACTTTCAGAATATGACGCCGAAATATTAACACGAGACATAGAAATGGCAGATTACTTTGATGAGGCGACAAAAGCCGGCAAGGAAGCAGACTTAACACCAAAACAAATCGCAAACGTCATAATTAACAAAAAACCGGATATCGGAAAAATTTTACCGGCAACTCTGGTTAAAGACATCAAAGCCTCGAGTCAAAAAGCGACAGTTAACCAAAACGATCTAAACAAGGCAGTAGAAGAAGTTATTTCTGAAAATAAAAAAGCAGCAGAAGATTACATGAGCGGTAAAGAAAACATATTGATGTTTTTGGTAGGCCAGGTAATGAGAAAACTTGAAGGCAAGGCAGACGCAAACGAAGTAAAAGAAGCGCTGATAAAAGAACTCAAAAAATAATCACGCGTTTGAGGAACGTCCTCTCCGATGCCAGCCCGAGGACGCACCTCAAACCTCGTTTTTTGCTAAATCAGCAGTTTGCAATGCTTGCAAACTCTGATATATCTTTTGTGCAAAACCACATGGTAAAAAAAAAGCACAAAAGTTATAATAAACCGTCTAAAAGCCCGACAAGCTCAAAGTGAGGTCCGACCTCGCGTAGAGCCCGAGGTCGGACCTCGAGAAAAAGAAATGCCTAATTTTGCTCACCTTCATGTTCATAGCGAATATTCACTCCTAGACGGTCTTTCTAAAATTCCAAAACTTGTTTCCCAGGCAAAAATGATGGGAATGAAGCATTTGGCAATCACCGATCACGGTAATTTATACGGCGCTATCAAATTTTATGAAGAATGCAAAAAAGAAGGAATAAACCCTGTAATTGGCTGCGAGATGTACATTGCCCCCAGAAGCCATACGGATAAGGAAACAGGTAAAGATACCGATTACTCCCACTTAACAGTTCTGGCAAAAAATTACGAAGGATACAAAAACCTAATGCGTCTGGTAACTATTTCGCAGCTGGAAGGTTTCTACTACCGCCCAAGAGTCGACAAGGAACTTTTGGCAAAATATTCACAAGGCTTAATGGCACTTTCCGGCTGCCCTTCTTCTGAACTTGCCAAACTGCTAATTGTCACAGACGAAAAAGCAGCAATTGCAAAAGTAAAAGAATATCAACATATTTTTGGTGAGGAAAATTATTTTTTGGAAGTCCAAAGACACAATTTTGAAGAGTTTAAAACAGCGCACCAGGAAGGTACCGAAATCTACAACGATTTGGACAGGATGGCAAAGGCCGAAACAAAGATAATCGCAGGTTCCAAAAAACTTGCAAAAGAACTTAATATCCCCCTTGTTGCAACCAACGATCTTCACTATGTAATGGCAACAGACGCCCAGGCACAGGATGCAATTGTTTGTATTCAAACCGGTAAAAACATACAGGACACAAAAAGACTAAGAATGATAGATTCACCGACCTATTACCTAAAAAGCGCGCAGGAAATGGCAGATCTATTTGAAGATATGCCGGAGGCGGTCGAAAATTCAATTAAGGTTGCAGAAAAATCCAACATAGAAATTCCACTCCATAAAGTTGCTTTTCCAAACTTTAAAGTACCCGAAGAAACCAATCCGGATGAGTATTTAAAAAAACTCGTATATGAGGGAATAGTACAAAAAGTTGAGGAAGTTACAGAAGAAATAGAAAAAAGACTTGAATACGAACTTTCTGTAATTTCTAAAAAAGGTTACTCGACATATTTTTTAGTAGTTGCCGATTTTGTTAACTGGACAAGAAACCAGGGAATAATTTCAACAACAAGGGGTTCTGCGGCAGGAAGCTTAGTTTCTTACGCAATCGGCATAACTGCGGTCAATCCTCTGGATTTCAAGCTGCCGTTTGAAAGATTCCTGAACCTTTATCGTCCTTCTCTTCCGGATATCGACACCGATTTTGCAGATAACAGACGCGACGAAGTTATCCAGTATGTGCGCGACAAGTACGGCAGCGAAAAAGTTGCCCAAATTGGTACTTTTGGAACCATGATGGCAAGGGCAGCAGTACGTGATGTTGCAAGAGTTTTGGGCTGGCCATATGCAAAGGCAGACAGGATTGCCAAATTGATCCCAATCGGCGCCCAAGGCTTCCATATGTCCCTGGACAAAGCAAAGGGCATCAACAAAGAATTTGGCCAGCTTTACGAACAAGACGCCGAGGTTAAAGAGTTAATTGATCTTGCCGAAAAAGTAGAAGGCAACGCCAGACATGTTTCTGTGCACGCAGCAGGTGTTGTTATTGGCCCAAAAGATCTAGCAGAGTACACTCCCCTCCAAAAAGAAACGACCGGTGAAAAAATAATAACCCAGTATGACATGCACGATGTGGAAACAGCAGGTTTGGTCAAAATGGATTTTTTGGGAATACGAAATTTGTCTATTTTAGGACAGGCTGTCGAAATTGTTTCCGATACTTATGGTGAAAAAATAGATCTTTCCAAAATTCCACTGGATGATAAAAAAGCTTTTGCGCTTTTGGCAAAAGGAGAAACCATGGGTCTTTTCCAGCTTGGCGGAACTGGCATGACCAGATATTTAAAGGAGTTGAAACCAACAAATATTTTCGACATCATGGCAATGATTTCACTCTTTCGACCCGGTCCTATGAACTCTATTCCGGAATTTATAGAAAGAAAACATAATTCCAAAAAAATTCACTACTACGATCCAAGGATGGAAGAGTATCTGGACCAATCTTACGGAGTTATCGTTTACCAGGACGATGTACTTTTAACTGCCATCAATATTGCCGGCTACAACTGGGAAGAAGCAGATAACTTTAGAAAAGCTATGGGTAAAAAAATCCCGGCAGAAATGGCCAAGCAAAAAGAAAAATTCACAGAAGGTGCAATAAAAAACGGCATGTCAACCCAAAAAGCAGAAGGCTTATTTAAACTGATAGAGCCGTTTGCTGCATACGGTTTTAACAAAGCCCATGCTGCTTCCTACGCGATTATTGCCTACCAAACAGCCTACATGAAAGCAAATTATCCGGTTGAATTTATGACAGCGGTAATGACTGCAGAATCCGACGACACAGACAAGATAGCTTCAGCAGTTGCAGAATGTGCAAAGATGAACATTGCGGTTTTCCCCCCGGACGTTAACAAATCCCAGACCGGTTTTGCAATAGAAGGAGAAAAGGCAAACAAAGGTATTCGTTTTGGTCTTTCTGCAATTAAAAATGTTGGCAAGGCGGCAATAGAAGCAATAATTTCCCAGCGCGACGAAAATGGAGAGTTTAAATCCTTAAACGATTTTGCAAGCAGGGTAAACCTGCGTGTAGTAAATAAAAAAACTTTAGAAAGTTTAATAAAAGCCGGTGCCATGGATAAATTCGGAAAAAGAAATGCTATGTTAAAAGTACTGGAAGAGTTAAAAAACGCGAACTCTTCACTTTCAAAGTCCGTAGCAGAGGGCCAGGGATCGCTTTTTTCCGATGCAGATATAAAGGAAGAAAAAGCGAATTCTTCAATCACTCTGGACAAATTTTTGGACGATATTGAAGAAGCCCCCAAAGAAGAAATACTTTCCTGGGAAAGACAACTGCTTGGGCTTTATCTGACCGAGCACCCGCTCACCAAAGTTTCTTCGATATTGGAAAAGGCAACCACTGCTCAAATAGGTGATCTGGAAACATTAATAACAACGGACAAAACCGTTAAACTCGGCGGAATCATTGCAACTCTTCGTAAAACCCTCACCAAGGTAAAACAACAGGAAATGTGTTTTTTGAAGCTACAGGACACAACCGGAACTATCGACGTTATTGTTTTTCCTAAAGTATACGCCCAGGCAAGAAGTTATCTTATGCCGGACCAAATAGTTGTAATTGAGGGCAAAATCGAAAGCGGAGACCAATCGCCGACCTTAATTGCAGATAGTGTTTCGTCTCTTGTGCAAATAGAAGAAGATGCAATTGCACAATCATCCTTAGAAGTATCTATTCCAAAAGACGCAGACAGACAGCTGCTCTCGCAAATTTACCAGGTTCTAAAAGAAAACCCAGGTGAAAGTCCAACCTTTTTAGTCTTGCCAGGCGACGATGGATCTGCAAAAAAATTCTCTGTTCCATTTGGATCCCGAAGATCACTTCAACTGGAACGCGATCTCAAAGACTTAGGCTGCTTCCTGCTGGAATAGGTTGCGCCTAAGGCCAACTTTGGTCTATAATTCACAAATTATGGCACTGGCAATTGATCCAAAAGCGCCGAATTTTAAAGTCGGCGACATAATAAGAGTTGCAACCAAAGACCCGCAAGAAAACAAAGTTCATGCGAACACCTTTGAAGGTATTGTGATATCTCTTCGCGGGGAAGGAACAGACACAACCTTTATAGTAAGGAAAATTTCTTACGACAAAGTAGCAGTTGAGCGAATTTTTCCAATCAACTCTCCATATATTCAAAGCGTCACAGTAATTAAAAGTACTCCGGTAAGAAGAGCAAAGTTGTATTACCTCCGCACCAAGAAAAACAGCTAGATTCCCACAAAGCTGACAAGGACAGTCCTTGTTAGAAGGACTGTCCTTGAGAAGCAGATGATAGAATATCCTGGTAATGATTTTGCCCACCCTCGATATTGAAAATTCTCTCTGGCATAAAGGTTATAAATACGTAGTGGGGATAGACGAGGTTGGACGTGGCTCCTGGGCAGGACCACTAGTTGCAGCAGGAGTTATTCTTCCTATAAACTTCACAATTCCAGAAGGTCTTGCTGACTCAAAGCTAGTTAAACCCCAAAAAAGAACAATTCTCTCCAAGTTCATTTTGGAAAACGCTCTCTCAAGCTACATTGCAGAAATCCCGGTTAAAGAAATAGATAAAATTGGAGTAGGCAAGGCAACTCAAGAAGCATTTAGACAAATCTCAAGAAGAATTGCGCCAAAAGCGGAATTCTGCCTAATTGATGCATTCTACATAAAATATTTCTCAAAGAAAAAACAAATGGCAGTAAAACATGGTGACCAGATTTGTGCATCCATATCAGCAGCATCAATAATTGCCAAGGTTTACAGGGATAACCTCATGGAAAAACTACACAAAACCTACCCTGATTATGGATTTGCCAAACATAAAGGATATGGAACGAAAGTACATCAGGAAGCAATTAAAAAATATGGCTTTTCTAAAGTGCACAGAAGAAGCTACAACCTAGATTACCTCTTTGCATGAACAAAACCACACTCGGTAAGTACGGAGAAGATATAGCAGCAAAATTCCTTGCAAAAAACGGTTATAAAATAATAGAGCGAAACTTTAGAATAAGAGGCGGCGAGATAGACATTATTGCAAAAGAGAACCAAACTCTAGTTTATATCGAAGTTAAAACTCGAACTTCTGCAAAATTTGGATTACCGGAGGAATCCGTAAACTATTACAAGCTTAAGTTTTTAGAAAGGGCTGCTAAATTTTACAGAAACGCCCGCCAAAATAATAAACTTCCGGCAGCAGAGCGAATCGATGTTGTTTCTATAAACCTTGAAGACTCACAAAGTCCTCAGATCAAGCTAATCCAAAATGTGACGTTTTAAGTCGTCGAGGAACGTCCTCTCCGAAGCCAACCCGAGGACGCACCTCGACCCTGGATAAACTTCAAAGCCGCTTCACAGACTTGGGCGATTGCGTCTGCGGTAATTAAGGTTAAAAGTATTAAAAATAGTGTATTTTTAATCGAATAAGGCGAAATATGGTCCATGTAAATCCTAAGAACAATCGAATGGCAAAGGTAAGTGATATAAGATCTTCTGCCAATCTGGGCAAAAATTCTAACAACTTTACTGGAAAGTAATTTAACTTTGTCTCCCCATATCACCGCAGCACTAACAAAGCCTGTTGTATACAATAAAACCGGTATTCTTGTTGAACGGGAAGCTACATTCACGTCGAAGTGCTTGTAAATTAAAGAAAAGGAGTCTGTAAGCATCCAGAAAAGCCCGCCATACAAAAAAATTAAACTTAAAACTTTAATAAACGCAGCTTTTTTTGAAGAAAAACTCGGTAGAAACCTCAGAGTAATTCCAAGTACAAAGTAAAAAACCCATGTTCCAAAAAACAGATATTCTTGCTGGTCTGAAATTTTTGCAGTTGGGTCGAAAAGTCCCTGAGCTTTTTGTGAGAGGAAATAATAAAAGACAGCTTCCAAAATAAACAGTAGAGCCAAAAACTTTAGGCGGAATCTTTTGAAAAGCCACAGAATAAAAGGGAAAAGAAGGTAGAGTTGAAATATCATTGGCACAAAATACAAATGATAATCCATGCGTCCATACACAAGAAGCTTCCACATTGGGTCGCTGTTTAGGCTTGTAACCCAGTGTGTAGATTTAAAAAATAGATAAATAACAAAAGCCCAGAAAAAGTACCAAGGCAGGATTCTAAAAAGTCTTCTTCTAAAAAAATCGCCGATATCTACGTTTCGGTCTATGTATTTTAAAGAAAGAGTGTAACCGGAGGCAGCCACAAATATTGGTACACTAATCCGGCTAAGTTGATCTACAATTAAAGCAATATTGAAGCCGTGCGATAAATAGGGAAGTGTGAACAGCGAACTACCAACTACGTGTATTGTCACAACGCCCAGAATCGCGATTCCCTTTAGAGCGTCCAATTCGAGCATTCGTTTTTCGTTTTGGTTCATTAAATGGAGATTATAGCAATTTTATACCTGAATTTTTTCGAAGAAATAGCTACCAAGCCCCAAAAGCGCAATTGAAATAACAATAAGTATTGCAGAATCCACAATAAGCCCGAATGAAGACACACCCAGAAGTATAGTGCGTACCCCATCTACGCCATAAGTTAGTGGGTCTATCCTTGTAACTACCTTCATAACCGTTGGCAAATTAGAAAAAGGAAAAAGCGCCCCGGAAAAGAAAAAAAGCGGCATCACCAAAAAGTTCATAATCAGCTGAAACCCTTGCATGTCTTCCAGCTTGGTGGCAATCACAGTGCCAAGAGTTGTAAACAACAGTGCAGTGATAAAAGCAAAAGCCAAGGCAAGCGGTAATATAAGAATATTGTGCGGTCTAAAACCAAAAATTACAGAAAGCACAAAAACAATAAGCCCCTGAATAGTGGCAACAGTTGCACCACCCAAGGTCCTGCCGAGCATAATTTGAATTCTGGGAACCGGTGCAACCAGCGTTTCTTTTAAAAACCCAAATTGCCTGTCCCAGATAAGCTCAATACCCGAGAAAATTGCCGTAAACAGCACGCTCATTAAAATAATGCCGGGAGCTAAAAACTGAATATAATTACCCCCACCCGCCTTCTGGAAAATAGACCCAAACCCATAACCAAATGCAAGCAAAAATAAAATAGGCTGTCCCAAAGACCCAATGATTCGGGACTTCGAGCGGAAATATTTCTTTATCTGTCTTAACCAAAGAATATAAATAACTCCCATTATCTTCTACCTCTCCACATTTTCCTCATTGCGCGCATTCTGTCGCTGCCTGATGCCTCTTCATCTCTAATTGTCCTACCGGTAAGTTTTAAAAACGCTTCTTCAAGAGTTTTTGTGCCGGTCTCGGCCTTTAGGTGGGCAACAGTACCGTTTGCCACGATTTTGCCATGGTCAATAATAGCTATGCGCCCGGCAATCTTTTCGGCCTCTTCCATGTAGTGAGTTGTCATAAAAACAGTCATATTTTCGCGCTTATTAATGTCTTTAATGTAACTCCACAAATGATTTCTCGTTTGCGGATCCAAGCCGATTGTCGGTTCGTCTAAAAACAAAATTTTAGGATGATGTAGAAGTCCTCTGGCA
>DATIHT010000073.1:0-3842 GCA_035480415.1 Saccharimonadales bacterium (SeqCode)
AGGAAATCCACCTTGCGGCTTTTCGCCTTTAGGAACAGTTAAAAGGCCGTAAATTTTTAACTGTTCCGATTTGTAAGAAGCAATGTATTGTTTGTAATTGGAGCCGTCTGCAAGTGTTTGTTCAACAACAAGATCGCTTCCGGGATAATCCTTACTGCGCATTGCAGACAAAGAAAGGGGATTGGCAGCAGATTGTACCTTATCAACAACAGATGTAGCTTGTTGAACGATTTGAGGTTTTTTTACAAAAAGGTAAACGGCACCCAAAATTAAAATAGCAACAAGAATGATCAGGACAGTCTTTATCATGTTTAAAATTAAAGCCTTAATTCAAGGAACGACCAAACATATGATGTTAAGGTCGCACCTTGAAACTATGCTCATTATACCTTGAAAGTCTTAAGATCAGCTTAATTTTGGGGTGCGTCCTAGAGAATTTTCTCGTCAATTTGGTAACTGGATACAACTTTGTCAATTGCGACTTTTGATGCTTGAACTCTTTTTGCAACAGACCCGGAAACCACAATGTACTTTTGGCCGTATTTTTTCAGAAGTTCTATAAATTGTTTGTGCATTTGCTCGCGTCTATTTTTTGCAACCCTTACACCATCCGAAACAAAGGGAATATCAACGTCTGTGACAATATACAAATCGTACTTACGATTTGTGAAAAGTTTTTCAACTTTCAAGGAACCTTTTTTCATAAAAAATTCTTCCCAAGCGTAAGTAACAAGAGAATTAGTGTCGCAAATTAAAACTTTATTGGAATATCCGCCAAGCTCGTCTTCCAGTTGATTTTGTACCTTTGCAATATATGCAAATTCCCTATGATCCCATTTTGCAAATTTGGAATCCATTTTGCCTTGCCAATAGTATCTGCCAAATTCAAAAGTCCAGCCAGTTTTAAGTTCTTTGGCAAGGGCAACAGAAAGGGTAGTGGAACCTGTAGATTCGGCACCCACTATACATATTTTTCTTACAAAATAACTTCTTACTACCGGGTGCAAAAAATCCAAATACTCAAGCGGATTTTCGCGAATCTTGGTACCGGAAATAGGGAAAACTTTTCGCGGAATATCAACAGCAACATGAACAGCTCCCATAAGTTGCGCCCAATGGTCGCCGTAATTTTCGGAGGTGAAAACAAAATCGGGTTTGTATGTTGCCCATTCCACAGTTTTTTTGGCCCACTTTTCGTCGTCATCGTCTGCAATATTGTGGTAAATAAGCTTAACTTTTACCTGTGGATAGATCTTTTTAATCCAAGAAGCACGAACAGAGGGTTTTATTAATTGGCCATGCTTACCCGTAACAATTACAGTCAAAAAGTCTACCTTTTTAAGGGCAGTCTCAATAACGTACTGATGGCCTTTGTGAAAAGGGTAAAACTTGCCAATAACAACACCCCGCCTCATTTAGCCAACTCTGCTTCCGGCAGCAACTTCTTTTTGTGGAGTCAAAACAATAGGCTTATCATCGGAAATAGCGGCCAGAATCATACCCTGACTTTCCACACCACGAATCGTTCTGGGTTCCAAATTAACAATTACGGGAATTTCCATACCAACAACATCTTCAGGGCTATAACTTTCGGCAATTCCGGAAACTATTATTCTTTTTTCGTCACCAAAATCAAATGTTAACTTTAAAAGCTTATCAGTATCTTCAACTTTCTCACAGGAAACCACTTTCCCGATTCGAATTTCTACTTTTTTGAAGTCGTCAATTGATATCATAGGGAAATTTTAACACTATGAATAAAATTCATACAGGAATACCTATGCGAAAACAGCATCTGTATTAACAATTCCAGAAAGAACTGCTCTCACTTGAGGATAAACACATCTTTTAAAATCAGCATTAGACATGGATTCAGCATCCTTAGCCGAAAAAGATATCTCGGCAAGTTTTGAATTAAAATCTAAATCTGCAACACATATTGGTCTAGGCGAATAAGCTCTCTCTGTTGCATCCGATTTAAATCCACGCCTATCCTTAAGTGGATCCCTTTTCATTTTTCCACCACTAGCACGCAAACTCACACCCCATGCAGCCATTGCAACGTGAGGCTTCTCCTCACTTAAAATCTCAAACATCGCCTCTTTTACAGGATGGGCCTGCACATTAAGATCAGCCATGTAACGCAATATGGCAAGCTGATGTGAAGGCTCAGTTACAGGAAGACTATGTTGATCACGAGCGTGTCTGTAAGATTGTCCTATCTGTTGTGCAAAACCATACTGGGCAGTCTCAATTGATGTCAAAGCAAGAAGCTTGAAATATTCACTAAGTTCAACATCAGGATGTAATCTATCCAAACCCTGAGAAACAACAACTAACCAATTTGCTGTCAGTTGTTCGTCTGAAAAATGAACATAACTAAAATCCGAGTAAGCCTCAAAGCTATCCACGCCACTAACAACCTCAAGCTGTTTGGCAGGCATATATACTGGTGCAAGTTCTCTCGCCATAAAAAAACCCACACGACTGTGTTGCCGTGTGAATTAACAAGGATTATAGCAGTAAGTTATTGCCCTTTCAATTAAAGTTAAAGTAAACCGAGAAAAATGTGTTAAAATTCTATGCACGCCGAAGTGGCGGAACTGGCAGACGCGCATCGTTCAGGGCGATGTGAGCGCAAGCTCATGGAGGTTCAAATCCTCTCTTCGGCACTTATTGACTTTCGGTAAAACTTCGGGTACACTAGTTGTGGATCGGTAAACACAGATGAGGTGGAGTGCAGATTTAGCTTATGTTGTTGGATTAATAGCCTCTGATGGTTGTTTATCTAAAGACGGTAGACATATTGATTTCACTTCCAAAGACTTAGATCAAGTAGAAACATTCGCCCGTATTTTAAATTTAAAAAATAAAATCGCATTAAAAAGCAGGGGGCATAGTAGTGAAAAAATCTACTATCATATTCAGTTTGGCAACGTAAAATTCTATAAATTTTTGCTTCAAATTGGTCTAACACCTCATAAATCAAAAACTATTTCCACTCTAAAAATCCCAAATAAGTATTTCGTCGATTTCCTAAGAGGGTGCTTCGACGGTGACGGACACACATATTCATATTGGGATCCAAGATGGAGAAGTAGTTTTATGTTGTATTTTGGTTTAACTTCCGCAAGCAACGAATTTTTAAAATGGATAAAAGAGAGGATCAAAAAACTATATGACATTAACGGACAAATCGGAACTACAAATAGGGCGTATAAATTAATATATGCCAAGGGTGCATCAATAAACCTAATTGACAAAATATATTACAAAGATGGTCTACCGTACCTCTTAAGGAAGAAGTACAAAATTAATGCATCTTTGAGTATAATTAACAAACGTGCCGAGGTGCCGGAATTGGTAGACGGTCTAGATTGAGGTTCTAGTGCCCTTAAAACGGGCGTGCAGGTTCAAGTCCTGTCCTCGGCACCATTGGACTCGTAGCTCAGTTGGTTAGAGCGTCTCGTTTACACCGAGAAGGTCAGAGGTTCGAGCCCTCTCGAGTCCACCCTGTGAGAAAAATTAACGAGAAAGATTTAGGTTGGGAGCCGGCAACTCACGAAGACCCCGAAAACCCGGGTGTCTGGAAAAAAATCGTAGTTAAACACGAAGATGTGGATCCAAGATCTAAACTAATGATGGTCAACTATTGCAAGGTGCCGGTGGGTAAAACACACGCCGCCCATTCGCACGAAACGATGGAGGAGATTTTTTATTTTACAAGCGGAGAAGGTCAAGTTAAAATTAACGATGAAATAGAAGATGTAACTGCTGGTGATAGAGTAATTGTAGGAGCAAAAGGTATACATCAGATTAAAAATACCGGTAAAGTAGATTTG
>DATIHT010000074.1:0-5778 GCA_035480415.1 Saccharimonadales bacterium (SeqCode)
TTTCGAGCGCAGCGAGAATCAAGTAAACGCTTAGGATTAACCTAGCTTTACTTATACTTAGGTTTAATCTGGAAAAGTAGATAGAATCCTATCAAAGCTCCAATAATGTGGCCAACCGAAAAACCTACTACCGATGCCACCACATTTACTACTTCACTCCAGAAAAGCAAATTCCAACCATTCATCTTACCGGCTTTTAGACCCGGAAAGGCCAAAAGCATCATCACACCCGAAATTCCAAGTCCGATTGCAGAAATAAATGCACCGCTAAAGCTCACACCAGTTGCCGCGCCAGGAGAAGAAAAAGCCGAAGGTATTCCAAACGCACCCAATCCAACCAAAACAAACAAGACACCAAAAATACCAGCAATCCAAGGCATCCAGACAACAAGACCATTCACTGCAGTAGCAGGAAGCGGTGGTAAAGATTTAAACAAACCTTCCAGAGAAGAAACTATTGAATTATTACTTGATTTGTCCAATTAAATCACCTCCTTTTGCAATTCACATATACCATACGCCCAATAGTTTAAATAAATCAACTATTTGTAATATCATTAACATATGGCTGCAAAATACCGGGAATATTTCGACATGATGTTAAAAGATAACAAGGAACTTTTCGAAAACTTTAAAGACATCCACGACCACTACACAATGGAGCCGCAAAAGTATCAGAAGGTTTTTAACCAATACGGACAGGAAATTTTAGACATTGTGCAGGAGTACGAAAACCGTCTTTGTTCTAAATCTGAAGGCGGCGGATACGGACGCTTCTCAACAGGGCTTTCGGACAAATTCCGCGCAGAAGTTAAAAAATATCTGCCCAAGATCAACTCCATAGGTCTTCAGAGTGCTTAAAAATTCGTGTACAATGGGCATGTGGATATTAATTGGCCACAAAACTCAATCATCTACCATATTTATCCCAGAAGTTTTAAAGACACAAACGGCGACGGCATTGGCGACTTACAGGGAATCATAGATAAAATAGATTATCTAACTTATCTAGGTGTAAACGCTGTTTGGCTTTCCCCTATTTATAAATCCCCCCAAAAAGATTTTGGCTACGACGTTTCGGATTATAAACGGGTAGACAAATGTTACGGAACAATAAAAAAATTCGAGGAATTAGCAGAAAAACTTCATAAAAAAAATATAAGAATAATGATGGATTATGTCCCAAACCATACATCAAGCAAACACCCTTGGTTCGAAAAATCCAGAAGCAGCAGAGATAACACAAAAAGGAACTGGTACGTCTGGAGGAATCCTAAAAAGGATGGTTCTCCTCCAAACAATTGGCTTTCTGTCTTTGGCGGTTCTGCTTGGCAGTGGGACAAAAAAACAAAACAATATTACTTACACACCTTCGATTTAAACCAACCAGACCTTAACTGGCACAATAATGATGTCGAAAAACACATGCTTAGCGTAATTAACTATTGGCTAAAAAGGGGCGCAGATGGCTTTCGAGTTGATGCCATTTATCATTTATTTAAAAACCAAGATTTTGGAGATGAACCAGAGAATCCTAACTATTCAACAGACAGCCTACCCTACTACAAACTTTTTCACACCAAAACTTATGCCCTTCCGAAAACAATAGAGCTAATGAGAAGAATTTCTCATCTTCTAAAAAGAAGTGGTGGTAAATTTATGGTCAGCGAAGTTCATACCGGTCCGGAAGATCTTATGAAGATGTATAAAAATGTTG
The DNA here is from genome assembly GCA_035480415.1 of Saccharimonadales bacterium (SeqCode). GTDB lineage: Bacteria > Patescibacteriota > Microgenomatia > Curtissbacterales > GWA2-41-24 > DATIHT01. The sequence continues at coordinate 1,718 of DATIHT010000074.1, forward strand.
ACTGGAGATATTTTCAACCATTTAATTTCTCATTAATTTTTTTACCCTGGATAGCAAAGACACAAAAAGAATACGTCGACCAGTACGACAGACAAATTGGAAAAACTTACTTTCCTTGTTATGTCTCAGGCAATCATGACGTCAAAAGAGCAGCAACAAGAATTGGAGAAAAACAGTCAAGAAATCTAGCAATTATGCTGCTAACGCTTAGAGGCTTTTCCTATATATACAGCGGCGACGAACTGGCAATGACGGACACACCAATCGCCAAAGATAAAGTAATGGACACTTTCGAATTGCACTCTCCCGGCCTTGGCCTTGGAAGAGACCCCCAAAGGACTCCTATGCAATGGGACACAACTAAAAATGCGGGGTTTTCAACAGACAGTCCTTGGTTACCCGTTAACAAAAATTATAAAAAACTAAACGTACAAGCGCAGATGCAAGACAAAAAATCGCATCTTAACTTATATAAAAAATTAATAAATCTCAAAAAAACGTCTCCTGCAATAAAAGAGGGCGAGTACATTCCCCTGCCCATGCCAGCACCAAATGTTTATTCTTATTTGAGAGAAAAAGGCGCTCAAAAAGTCTTGGTTGTTGTTAATTTCGACAACAAGCCAAAAAAGCTGTCTCTAGGTTATAAAGAGGCAAGAATTATCCTCGACAGTTTTTTAACCAGAGAACCAAACAAAAAAGTAAGTCTTGTCGATTTTAAATTAAAACCGGACGAAGGAATAATCTTCGAACTTTAAAAATATTCTCCGTGTGCCCTTAGACTATGTCTTTCGTGTTGCTCTTTGCTAGCAAACCTCATCCCGCAGAAAAAACACCTCAATTCTTCTACCAGTTCAATTCACCTCCCATCAAAGTACTCCACAACAACAACAATAAGTAAGTTAAATTAAAAATGAATCAAAACTGTGTAAGGGTCTTGTAACAAGATCCTTGCGGTCCTCGTTCTGTAGATGCAGAACTGCGGGCCTAAAGAATTACGGAAGAACTAACTTGGCTATCTCAGGATGTCGACTTAGATAACTTGCAGCATATTGTTGTTTTAGATCTTCGTGGGAAGTGATTACTAATTGAGTAGGCTCGAAAAAAGAACTTGTTGCATAAGCAACCCCAGTTACTAAAGCTCCATATGCACCGTTCATATATACACTAAATCGGTTTCTTTTGTGGTCACGCATTTTTTCATAATGAATCTCATTGGCCAATTTGAATCGCTTGCCCATTATGACCGATATACCAAATTGCTTTACAGATTCCAAACCAGTATTCTGAATTAATTTTCTCCACATTGCATCCATCATTAATCTTTTCAACTTCTCTTTAGACTCTTTAACCTCTGTCGTCTCAAGTTGCACTACACTATTTTCCACTTGAGTCAAAGATGATTCCTTAAATGCCTTTCCAACGAGCGCCGCTGCTCCTGCTGCTTGCCCTTCAGCAATGGTTCCACCTTGGCTTTCATTATCATCTGAAAATAGGCATACAATTTCAGCACTGTTGAATGCCTTGCGCTTATCTTCTTCGGAAATTCGCCCAAGAAAAATAATGTGATCGTTTATCCCAAGCGATGTAGCCAAAGCTTTTAATTCTTCCTCCTGCGGACCACTCCCTGCAATCACCAGTTTAAAATTCTTAGGAACTTCCGGATCATCAAGCACTGCTTTTATTGTGTGAAGTAAATGCTTAAAACCTTTTCTTTCTTCCAATCTTCCAATTGAAAACAGTACAAGTGTATTTTTATCAAGAACCTGTCCTGCCCAATTTTCCCTTTTAGGACATTCAGGACCATAACCATCCAAAACAATCGGGTTTGGAATCATCTCCACTCTAGACCCAATTCGCTCCATTTCTCTACCATAAATTCTTACATACCGTTGCTTCAGGTCTTCGTTGTTTAAAATAGTGGCATCCACTTGTCCAAACCAACTCAAAGCCCAAACTCCAGGCTTCCATTTCTTCATGTGAATCTCAGAAGTGTCTGCATGTTCATTAGCAAAAAACACCTTCTCGTGACTAAGTGGATGTGCTTTAAAAAATGGCGTCGCAGCCAAGCCAAAGTAGTCTATAGTAAGCTGCTCCCACTCAATTAAATCGGCCATATCTATATATCTTTTAAGTTTTGCTATTTCGACAAATGCATCTGGTTTATCCCAACTTGAAACTGTCTTGTGCTTCTGGGAATCTGCAGGATATGAATAACCAAATGTCACGAGGCGACGCCTATCTCTACGAGAATCTCCCATGAGGTTGCCTGGGGGTCTTAAATCTGAAACATTTGTCAAACCAGTCGGATCATAGAGTTCACCATCTCTACGTGGCTCCTCCCATCTATATCTAGGAGCCCCTTCATATACAATAATTAAATTACTCGGATCATCAGGATCCTCATAATCTACTAAAAAGTTGCATTTATCGTTTCTTATACCAGCAACGCCACCGAGATGATCCTTATAAAGCGGATATCCGCCGGCTTCAAGTACTTTAGGATTTTTCTTCCAAAGGGTCGGGATTCTCTCACTCATATAAAGATGAGGAATTATATGAGTTACTTTTTGAGGAAATCAACAACTTTTTGTTTGTCGGAAACTACAAACATTTTTTCTTGTCCAGGTTTTTCGTCCTTTCCCACCTCAACACTGTCTATTACACCAGCATCTGCGAGCTCCATTAAACTTCTTAATGTTCTAAAATATTCCACTTGAAATTCACTCTGTAAATCGGCCTGCTGCCGCCTTGCACCAGGATCCATCGCATCAACCATCTCTGTCAAGGAAAAAGGTTCCTGGTAATCTAGCAAGCCTCTCATTACATCGCTCGGTGTAAAAGGATGCGTCCATAAATCACCGTCCAATGGGCCTTGGGACCATCTTTCTGCCAACAACTGAGGTTTTATATCACGTTGATTCGGGCGAGCAGTATCTGTAGAAAGGCTACGAACTATACCGCTCCCCAGTCTTCTTACCTTAGCAACGATACCTACAGTGCGGCTTTCTACATTACCCGATCCGTCCATAAATTTATTTTACACTAAAAAAGGCTGTGAGACTCCAACTCGTGCCTGTCACGGTCATCGCTATAGTCAAAACTCATACCGCATATATAACACCTGTGCATGAAATCCTCCTTTCAATTCTGCCTCAGTTTAGCAAAAGCGCTTTAAGAATAAGTTCAAAAAATGGTAAGAATTACGCAAGAATCAAGATACTTGATCTGCCGGTGATTTTGTGCTTACAATGGAACTAATGATAGCCATACTTGCCAACTGGATACTCAGCGCAATCGCAATAGTAATAACTGCAAACCTTGTCCCCGGCTTTAAGGTAGATACATTTACAACAGCACTTATAGTCGCCCTGGTCTTAGGACTTCTAAATGCAATAATCAAGCCGATACTCTTGTTACTTACACTTCCTATTAACTTGCTAACACTAGGCTTGTTTACATTTGTCATCAACGCCGGGCTTATTCTTCTGGCAGCCAGACTTGTTAAGGGGTTTGTGGTGGTAGGCTTTGTGCCCGCACTTATTGCAGCTGTAATCCTCTGGATAATTTCGATGGTTATTCACTTCGTTCTGTTTCCCGTCAAAGCCGTTTAAGCTTGCAATTTCCGCCTCGGTAGTCTAAAATCGCATTTACTCTGCCCCTCGAAATGGACGAAAATACAAATCCCTTAAGAAATCCGAGCTTGTACGTAGGTCTGGTTGTTATTGCCGTAATGGTGCTTCTAACCTTCGGAGCATTCAAAATATACCAGGCAAGAACCAAAAAACCCACAACTATTGCGCTGCAAAGCCCAACACCAATCTCTTCGCCAAAAACAACTAATGCCCAATTGCCATCACCCGTAGCATCGCCATCACCGGTTCTGGGAATGGCAACAGCATCGCCTCAATCTCTTCCGGCTTCCGGTTCCCAAACACAAGAAGTTTCAAATGCAGGAATTTCAACAATAAGCCCGGACCAGGGTCAAAAAATTACCTCACCCGTCCAGGTAACAGGTATGGCAAACGTACTTGGAGATTTGCAAATTACCATTAAAGATTAAA
>DATIHT010000075.1:0-3326 GCA_035480415.1 Saccharimonadales bacterium (SeqCode)
TCAGCAGCCACTCTTTGAAGGAAAAGCTATCCCCGGAAACGATGTCGAGATCTCGATCCAATCGACTGATGAAATAACTACTACAGTTCAGGCTGACTCAAGCGGTAATTGGCAGTACCGGCCTGATAGCAAACTTGCGCCCGGGAAACATACTCTTACCATCAAAACACTTGATGCATCAGGTATTCTTAAAACGCTTGCCCAATCATTTACTGTTTTTGCAGAAGGGAGTCAGTTCATTGAGCCATCAGTTTCTCCGACATTGTCTGCCTCTCCAACCGCGCAGCAATCAAGCCCGACTCCAACCATACTACCAACAGCAACTCCAACAACAGCACCAACAACAGGGCCTACAGATATTCCAACACCGGTTATTATCATAACAACACCAATTGTCTCTCCTCCCGTTTCATCAACTCCTGTACCGCAAATAACAACTCCGCCAATACCAAAAAGCGGAAGCTCTGCACTAACCTTTGGGATAATAGGATCTGTCTTGTCAATCGGAATTGGAGGACTGATTTTCTTCCTGCTCTAAACACGAATTTATCCGTAACTATGAAAATTGCAATAATTGGCGCAGGTTTTACCGGTCTAACAGCCGGATTAAAACTCACATCCGCTGGACACGAAGTCACAATCTTTGAAAAAGAAGATAAAGTTGGCGGCTTAGCAGTTGGATTTAAAAATCCAGGCTGGGAATGGTCTTTGGAAAAACACTACCATCACTGGTTTGCCAATGATTCTTATGCGATAAATCTGATAAAAGAGATGGGGCTGGGGAAGGATCTATTTTTTAAGAAGCCCAGAACTGATATTTTCTTGAAGGGCAAGATTTATCCGCTCAACTCGGCGATAGATATTTTAAATCTCAGACCATTATCCTTTATTTCTAGGGTCAAACTTGGCGCAGTCAGCCTTTTTCTTAAAGCAACTCCTGCAAGAACTGCAGTCAATTTTGAAAAAACAACGGCAAAAGACTGGATTAAAAAATATTATGGCTCAGAGGTGTGGGAGAAGGTTTGGAAACCATTGCTTAACGGCAAATTCGGCCCATTTGCCGAGACTGTAAACATGGCCTGGTTCTGGGCACGGATTTATAAAAGAACATTTAAATTAGGCTATTTGGGCGGAGGGTACCAAAGGTTGTCTGAAAAAATTGCGGAAAAAATTATCGAGCGGGGTGGAATAATTAAACTTGGGTCCTCTTTTGATCCAAAACTTGTTTCTAAATTTGATAAAGTCATAGTCACAACTCCGCTTGCTATATTTGCAAAAATGTTCCCTGAACTCCCTGAGGATTACAAAAATAAAATCAATCAAATCCCGCATCTTCACGCATTCAATATGCTTCTTACGACCCGCGAAAAATTTCTGCCTGAGTCGTATTGGCTCAACATCAGTGATTCGGATTTTCCTTTTGTTGGAGTAGTCCAGCACACCAATTTTGTGGATTCTGCGCATTATGACGGACAGCATCTGACATGGCTTGTAAATTATTTACCGCCTGAGCATCCACTCCTGCAGATGAAAAAAGGGGAAATCTTAAAAAAATTTGAGCCTTATCTAAAAAAAATAAACCCTAAATATGATTTAGAGAAAAATATAATTGATTTTGAAATGTTCTTCGGCCCCTTTGCCCAGCCTGTATTTCCAGTTAATTATTCCAAGATCAAGCCGGATTTCGTAACTCCGATTAAAAATGTTTATCTTGCCAATATGGACATGGTCTATCCCTGGGACCGCGGCACAAACTATGCAATTGAGATGGGAGAGAAAGTGGCAAAGATAGTCACAGAAACATGAAAAATGTACAGAAATACAAAGCACTCATACTTGGCATACTACTTCTAACAGGCGCCTCCCTTCGTTTTTATAATCTAAATTGGGGTGCTCCTTTTTATTTTCATCCTGATGAACGCAACATCACAGATCTTGTTCTAAAAACTTCTTTATCAAACCCACAATCTCTTCTGAAAGGAACTTTTGCCTACGGCAATTTTCCGGTTATTCTGACTATATTTTTAAAACCACTATTCCTTCCCTTTTTCCGATTACTTCAAGTTACTGATCCATTCGCGCAGGCGATAATAATTCTCCGCTTTATCTCGGCAATATTTTCCACTCTAACGCTTTATATTATTTATCTCTGTGGGAAATTTTGGTCTAAAAAGACAGCTTATTTAAGCCTGTTTTTTGCTACATTTTCAGCAGGTCTTATTCAGCAGGCCCATTTCGGAACTTATGATGGCTCAGCAGCCTTTTGCTCGATAACTGTTTTTTACTTTTTGCTTAAATTTTTAAAAACAAAAAAGGCCCGTTTCTATTATTTATCAATAATTTTTATTGCCATTGGCGTCTCAGCCAAAATCAATCTTCTGATCCTGGCCATTTTTCCGGCAATCCTACTTCTAACTCGTTTAAAAAAACAAAAAAAAGCACTCTTGTACATATTCATGCATGCAATTCTTGGGATAATTCTTCTTCTTGCGCTTGCTATTACGCTCTCTCCTTACTACATTACCCCTGAGTTTAAAAGCTCTTTAACATATGAGCAAAGTCTTGTGACAGGAACGATTCCTGTTTTTTATACCCAATCATTTTTTGGAACAGTTCCGGTCCTTTTTCAATTCCAACATATCCTACCGTTTCTGATCAATCCAATTTTGACCATCATTTTTATCCCATCCTTCTTTCTCGTACTTTACAAAAGTTTAAAAACACAAAAACAACAATACTTAATACTTAATACTTTCTACTTAATACTGTTTTTGCCGCAGGCATTTTTCTTTGCCAAATGGACACGATATATGGTTCCTGCTCTTCCGTTTATATACCTAATCATCGCAATTGCGCTTCATGATGTCATTGCGAGGAGTGAAGCGACGAAGCAATCTTTAGACCTGCCTGCCGGCAGGCAGGGATTGCCGCGCTCCTTTCAGTCGCTCGCAATGACAATTTTAATTTTTGTCAATATTTTATTTGGAGTTTCATATTTCATAACAGCATTTACAAGATCTGATACCAGAATCGAGGCAGCAAACTTCGCAAAAAATAATATCCCGCAGAATGCAGAGATATTGAGTGAGCCTTATGATCTGGGACTGACACCTTTTAATTCGGTTTCTTCAAACATAACTATTTTCAATTTTTACGAACTTGATAATAATTCCCCCGAATTTACAGACCAAAAACTGACAGCTTCCCTCCAAAAAAGTGACTACATTATCCTTCCGAGTCAAAGGCTTCTCAGATCTCGTTTATTAAGCTCCAAACAGTTCCCAAAAGGACACGGGTTTTATTCTTTGCTGATAAACGAAGCTGCC
>DATIHT010000076.1:0-13001 GCA_035480415.1 Saccharimonadales bacterium (SeqCode)
ACAGGCGTTGTTAATAATCCGGCACCACAACAACAAACAAATGTTGAGGAGAAACAAAGTACATGAATCAAGAAAAATTTACAATTTGTAATTTACAATTTTCATTGAATTTTCAATATTATAATGTTTAAAAAATTTAGATTTGATTAAAAATTATAAATTTAAAATTTAAAATTAACAAAAAATATGGGATTACTTGATTTCTTAGCACCTAAAAAAACACCTGCTGCGGTTCAACTTACCGCAAACGAAAAAAGATGGGCGCAGACATTGTCTGCCGGAACTGTTTCGACCAAAGACATTATTGCTCCGCCGGCAATTGAGGTGGATTTTGATTTTCTAAAAATCGGGTCAACGTACTTTAGGACACTTTTTGTAGTTGGATACCCAAGATTTGTGCAGGCAAACTGGCTTGCTCCTCTTATTAACTTTGAACATACTCTAGAAATTGCTATGTATTCATATCCAGTTGAGGCAAAAGGGGTCCTTGATGATTTGAAGAGAAAAGTGACAGAGATGGAAGCGACAATAGCTACAGATATCCAACATGGAAAAATGATTGACCCGGCAGTTCAGGCTGCACTTGAGGATGCACAGGTTTTACAGGAAGAGCTGGTAAAGGGTGCAGAAAGATTTTTCCAGTTTGGTTTGTACGTGACAATTCCTGCTGATTCAAAAGAAGAGCTGGATACAATTACCAAACAAGTGGAGTCAACGCTGGGCTCGTTGCTATTGGTCCCGAAGCACGCAACCTTGCAGCAGGAAGACGCTTTTAAAACGACTTTACCGCAGGGAACAGACCATATTTTCATTACCAGAAATATGGATACAACTTCTTTGGCAACTACTTTTCCGTTCATATCTTCTTCTTTGACTTCAAATACGGGAATTATGTATGGAATTAACGAACATAATGGTTCTTTGGTAATTTTTGACAGATTCTCGCAGGAAAATGCCAATGCAGTGATTTTTGCAAAATCGGGTGCTGGGAAATCTTACTTAGTAAAACTTGAAGCTTTACGTTCTTTAATGTTTGGTACCGAAGTTATAGTTATTGATCCTGAGGAAGAATACAAAACACTTTGCGAATCGATCGGTGGAGAATATATCTCTTTTGATTTTAACGCTAGTGCCAAAATTAACCCTTTTGATCTTTCGGGAATTTATGAAGAGGGAGAGAACGAGCTTGGGCTTAAAATTCTTTCTTTGCACGGACTTTTGAAAGTAATTATGGGAGATCTTACTCCGACTGAGGATGCAATTCTGGATAGAGCGCTTGTGGCGACATACAAGGCCAAAGGAATCACGCCAGACCCCGCAACGCAAAAGAACGAACCTCCACTAATGGAAGACCTTTACAAGGCTTTACTGGGGATGGAGGAGCCAGCTGCCAAGGGGCTTGCAGACCGCTTGGAAAAGTTTGTTAAGGGGTCGCTCATCGGGATATTTAATCAGCAGAGCAACATTGATATTAAAAATACTTTTACTGTTTTTTCGATTAAAAATCTGGAAAATGAACTTAGGCCAATTGCCATGTATCTGATTCTGGATTTTATCTGGACCAGAGTTAAGACCGATATTCGCAAGCGTATTTTGATTGTGGATGAGGCATGGTACATGATGCAATACCCGGACAGCGCCACTTTTATGTACAGCATTGCCAAGCGGGCAAGAAAGTACGATCTGGGTCTAACGACAATTACACAGGATGTTGAGGACTTTTTGAATACCGATTATGGCAAGGCGATTGTTACTAATTCTTCTATTCAGATTCTTCTAAAACAATCACCGGCTGCAATAGACAGGGTTGCCGATGTGTTTTATCTTAGTGAAGGAGAAAAGCACTTACTTTTGGCTGCCGATGTAGGCGAAGGAATATTCTTTGCGGGTGCAAACCACGTGGCGATTCGCGTAATTGCTTCTGAAGACGAGCATTACTTGGTTACCAGTAACCCCGAGGAAGTAATGGCTTTGAAGAAAAAAGCCAAAGAAGCAGAAGCACAATTCCAGAAATAATTTTAAATTTTCAATTTTAAATTTGAAATGAAATTTCAAATCTTAATATTTTAATGATAAATATGAAAGTTTATGATTTAGAGGAGAGAACCGCTAAATTTTCAGAAAGGATTATTGAACTTTGTAAAAAATCTCCTAAAAATGTAGTAACAAATCCAATATTGAATCAATTGGTAAAGTCCGGTAGGAGTGTAGGAGCAAATTATTGCGAGACGAATGGTGGCAGCAGCAAGCGAGATTTTGCTAACAAAATATTTATTTGCAAAAAGGAAGCTAAAGAAACTAAGTATTGGTTGAGATTGCTGGCAAAAGCAGTTGAAGATTTACACGATGAGTGTATGGAGTTATGGAAAGAGGCGCAAGAGCTAACCTTAATTTTTTCTAGAATAGCTGCAAGCTCTTCTAAAGTTTAATTTATATATTTAATCTTAAAAATTCAATAAAAATTTTAAATTTGAAATTTCAAATTACCGTTTTACGCAGTAAAACGGAAACCCTGTCCCTTAACCGTAGTTAGATGTTTGGGTAAGTTCGGTTCATCCTCTATTTTTTTCCTAAGCCTAAAAATCATTTGGTCGATTGCCTCGTCGCTAATGCCCTCTTGTTGTTGGGCGTCTGGCCAAACAGATGTAATTAGCTCATCTCGCGTGGTTACTTTGCCCTCGTTTGATATTAAAAACTTCAAAAGTCTATATTCTTGCTTTGAAAGCAGGTCGGAAATCACCTTTTCACCCTTCAAAATCTCTTTTGTTTCCGGTTTATAAGTAATTTTTTGTTCGTCTGGCTTTTGTGCTTTTACGAATTCTTCAAAAAGGGGGATTGTAAATGTGCCCTTTCCACTTAAGAGATCAAACCTGATAAGCCTCTGGAATATTTCTTCGTCATCTGGTTTTTGCCCAGAAGTTATTTTTTTGAGGCACTGTTGTTCCTGGGCTGTTAGAAATAGCCAAAGTTCTGATAAAGCCTCGTTGATCAGCGGTTCTTTTAGTAGCGTTTCTTGATCTTCTTTTGTATTTTGTTTAAGCCAGATTTCTGAAATGGTTTTTGCAAGCTTACCGTGCCCGCCTGTTAACTTTACTATTGCTTCTTTTTGAGTATTTGTTAGTTTTTTACCAAAAGCTTGTTCTATTTGCGAAAATAGAACATCTAGGGCTTTTTGGTCGTAAATTTTTAGATAAATAGAGTTGTCGACAAAAAAATCATAAAAATCTTTTAGGAGGTGCGGGTCGACAAGTTCCCTTAAATCTCGCCTGGTGCCAAAAACAGTTGCAAATTTATATTTGTTTAAAGTTCTAAGACGATCCAGCAGTCGGTAAAAAGAAATAGGTAGCTGGTTTTGAAACTCATCAAAATGATCTAGAAGGAAAATTACGTTAATATCTTTTTCAACCAGACTGCTGAATGCTCTATTTAGTTGTTTTGCTAAAAGTACAGGTTCTTGTTCAGGGGTTATCTTTTCGTCGATACCAAAAAGCACAAACTTTTCTATGTCTGCTTCGTTGAAGGTTGGAAGCTCGTGAAGATCGAGATAGATGATTCTGGTTAAGTTTAGTTTTGAACCTAGATGGGCTTTTTTGAGGCTTTCGTTTGCTGCAAGCAGTTTAAGTAAGGTAGCTTTTCCGGCACCAGGAATACATATTAGTTGGCAGAATCTGCCGATTTGGGCGAGCTTTAAGATTTTCTCTACGTCTTCCTTTCTAAAATCTGCTGGAAAATTGTCGAGCGTGATTAGTTTCATATTAGTTATTAGCCACTAGTGCCTAGTGCTTAGAGTTACGAATATTAGATATCATTTTGTTTAACATTCGCATTATTTCTTCTAGGTGACCAATAAGTGAATTATATGTTTTTTCTTCCAACAGTGAAGTGTTTTTAGCAATTGTTAGTTGGGTTTCAAGTTCTGCATCAGAGCCGAATGCTATTTGAAGAAACTGTCTGAATTCAGCTTTACCTCCCCGGCAAAATCCTTCTGCGATGTTCGATGGTATTGAAAACGCAGCTCTTCGCATCTGGTTAACCAAACCATACTGTTCAGATTTAGGAAACGACTTGGTTGATTCAAAGACAAGTGTTGCGAGGTCCATTGATTTTTGCCAGACGATAAGTTCTTTATAAGAATTCATAGAGTTAGTACCTAGTGCTTAGCAACTAGTGCCTAGTGGTTTTCGCTAAGCACTAATAACTAGTTGCTAATAGCTTATTTTATTCTACTAGGCACTAGGCACTAGGTACTAGTAGCTAGTTGCTACTCGTAAGGTATCTGTTAGGTAAATATCAAGGCAAAGTCGGCCTTGTAAGTTAAACTTCGCACAAATGACAAATATACAAGAAAGCGTTCTTACAAATAGATACGGGAATTTGTATACTGGATATATGCCCAGTGGTAGAGTAGCAGAAAGAAATGCCGATAAAGGCGAAAGTAGCGATTCTGAGCAGGAAGCCACTAAGAAAAAAGCTGCCGAAAAAAAAGCGGTAGGTACTGCTAAAGAAAAACCCCAGAAGAAAAGCACGTTTCAAAAAGAACTGGATAAACAAGAGAAAAAACTCAAGGAGCAAGGGCCTGAAAAGGCATCTTTTGCTGAGGTAAGACGAGGCCTTGAGATAAGTGCTGCCATTCAAGATGAAAAACATCCAAAAGGATCAATAAATTCCGCGGAACTCAAAAGACTACTGATTACAAAAGGACATTTTTCCGAAAAAGTTGTTGAAAAAATGGAACTCGCAGAAATGATAGTTGCATTTCAGATGGTTGTGAAGCACACGGATATTGCTGAGCCAACGGTTGCTGATGTTGGTGTTGATGAGAAAAGTGCTTCCTATAAACCTACCAAAAAAGAATTGGAAATGATGGTAGCTCAGGTAAAGGGTGAAGGAGAAGAGACATTAACGGTAGATAAGGTTAGAGAGTATGTTGAAGAGCCCAAGAAAGGTGAGGTTCCTGATTTGAGCAAGGTTGAAGGTATATTGGCCAGTTTGCAGGCTGCTGGTTTGATGCAAGACGTCACAATTACACCAGAAATGGTAAGTGCCGATGAGGCAAGAAAGATAGAAATTGAAAGAATAAATGCTCATGCTAACGACGGGAAAACTGAAGTTATTTATGAAACAGAGATAGGTAGTGAACCTGTCCGACTTTATAGTGGTCGGGAAGGGGAATTATCTCTTTCTGAGATGTCTGATGCTAAATACAATGCTAAAAACCTCACAAAAATAATTGAAGATGCAGGCCTTGCAAGAGATGCAGCTCTTCCAAAAGATTTTGACGAATGGTCTTTGAAGCAGAGGCAAGATTATGTCGCACAAAACTTTGATGTAAAACCAACTGGGGCAAAATTTGAAGGTGTAATGCCACCACCACCCACTCCTGGGGCAATAGATTTTGAAACTCGGCTAGATCAACACATACGTGCATATGGGGGTGACTATTCGGGAGATCGCTTGAGTAGAGCATGGTCTTTGACTGATCAAATAGGAGGAGCTTTGAGGAGGGGAGAAATTACTGATACTGAATACGCATCACTCATGACTCGTATGGCTGATGAAGTCCAAAATACCAATCAAGAGGTAAGAAAGGAAGCACAACAGGACCATCAATATAGACAGATGCAGGCGGAGCTTGATAATAATTTTGGCACGGTTTATAAGCTGGCGAAACGGTTGCTAGAGAATGGTGATCATGATGCACTCAGATTACTAGAAAGAGCTCGGGAGATGTCGATTGAAATACATGATTTGCCGCCGGGTTTTGATATTGAAAGAAAAGCAACTTGGCAAAATAAGATTGAACATTTTCAATTTTATGATGCCGAGGGTAATCTTATTGCAAATGAGAACTATGATTATTATCAGTTTGTTTTTGAGGTAACAAGAGCGGTCCAACAAGTCGCTGGTTCCCGTGGGAAAGAAGCTGTCAGGGGTATTTTAGGAGCAGGGCTTACAAGAGATCACGTTACGCCTACAAGGACTATTGCGGGGGTGGACAAGGATTACTTATTAAGTCGTTTTGTAAGTAATGATCCAAGTAAAACCTTGATTAGGGAGATGGATAATTTCTATGAATACTTACGTAAGAATCTTTCTCCTTCAGAACGAAATGCTTTAATCGGTGATATTGAGCGTGAAGGCCCTTTGGCCACGAGTTCAATTAGGTCTGGCTTAATTCCTTTTCAGAACAGAATGGGTCAACTGGCAATGATGGTTTTTTTGAGTAACGAAACCAGACTAGATAGATCTGGACTTAGATTGTGGGCAGGTTTGCGTGCCATTGAGGGAGTTTCGGATGGAATTAAATATTCTGAGGTTGCTCAGGCTCCTGGTAACTGGCGAGATACAGAGCTAAATATGGATCGATTCCTGGGCACTATTGAGCTAACTGGTCTTTCGGGACAAGATGCTCAGCAATATATTGGGCTTGCGTACCAAATGTTGACGCTTGTTCCATTGGACAATCCGGAGGGAGCTGGTATTTATGCAAAAGTAAAAAGAAAAATCGAAGCGTTTAAGTTTAAGCAATTCATGACAATTACCTGGCATCAGTCTTCGGGAGATCCGGAAAAAATGGCTCATATTTTTGGTGCTGAGATGGAAGGCGTTAAAGAAGAAACATTTTCCGACGTTGTTGATAGGTTTTGGCGAGATCCCCAGGGTAGGTCCTATTTTGTGAAACACGATGCTGGTACGCCTGACGAACGAGTTGAATGGATAAACATTCATGACACTGCTCACAGGTTATATTCCGAGAGATATAGAGATGAAATGGGAGTTGTTAAAAATATTGTTCAGGAACTAACCCGCTATTCGATAATGGATCACATCGATGACCCGTTGGATCCTGACACTATGAATGCAATCACAACAGCAATTGATTTTCGTAATTTACCTGCAGAATGGAAGCAATCTATTCCAAATACGCCGGAAGGTAACGCTGAATGGGATCGAAGATACGGGAGACGTCTGATGGGGACAACAACTGTGGAAAAAGGTTTGGACCCTGCTGTTTGGAGAAATATGACCAAGTGGGAGCTTGAGCTGCAGATGGCAAGACAATGGATTTTTAATAAGTGGAATGCAATGGCTGTTGATACACATTTTAAACATAAGCACCCGACATGGTTTGATGCTGCCGGTAATTTGACCCAGACGTGGGCAGAAGGCGGAATGAGAGGAAGTATGACCAAAGCGATTGTGCAAGCATGGTATAGGGAGACAACTGTGCATGGAGCTTTCGGAGATGTAGAGCAAAAAGGCGAAGCAGATGAAGTTAAGACTGGTGACGTTGATGATTTATTGGACAGTCTTTATAGGACTGGTGTGATTTCAAATGACCCAGAAGAATTACGTGAATGGAGAGATAGCATTGTTAATAATAAATTGACATATTTTGATGTTAGACGAAAAGAAATGAGAAAGATATTTCGTGACAAGCTCGCTGAAATGGATTTAAAAGTAGACACGGGAAAGCATCAATGGGATAACAATGCGGCTGTTCCAGGAATAATGACAGCAGCGGATAGAATGAGAGAGCATAGAATGCCGGATGAGTCGGCTGATATAGACGCCGAAGCGTTGCAGGAGCTGGATGATTCCGGTGCTTTGTCATCTGCAGAGCTGAACGCATTTGATCTTTCTTATATTTTTCAACATGCTGCATACAATGTTATCCGCATTTACGGGAAAGCTTCTTTAACAAGAGAGTACCGCGAAAGACGTTCTGATGATGCGGAAGCTTTGGTGATTAACGCTTCATCCAACATGTATAACAGTTTTATTGTTGACCATAATTGGGAGTATTTTCATCCGGATTTTGAGCATCGTGGTAGAGGTTTGGGTGTAGACGAGTCTAACGAGCTGATGCGAGCTGGTTTTCCTGGAAGGTATCACTGGATCTTTCCTCATATTTCTATGGCGGTTAGATTCGGCAGTCATTTTTTGACACCACAAGACAAGGAAAAAGTTCGTATTAGACGCGATGAGCTAATAAGGGATAACGTGCCATTTTTGCCTGAAGACCCGGAAAAAAGAGGAGATTTTGAAGATTTAATGGAGGGTTATGCCAAACGTGAGCTTTTTGATTCCGGTGCAATTTCTTTTGCAGGTGAGAAATTTAGTACAGTTGCAGAAGAAAAAGAGGCGATGACGAAATATGCTCTTATTGATAATAACGATGATCGCTTAAGGCACTTGAAATGGGTTAAGAAATTTCAGCACTTTTTAAACACCTTGGACCCAAGGCTGTTTCAAGAGTTAACAGATAAGTCGAAGGATGCTCCATCGACCAGGAATGCCAGGACTTGGTTGTGGACGAGTTTTATGATGGAAGGTTACTACAAGGCCTCTCGTAAAAGGCAGCAATATTTTAGTGATCCGGATGTAACCAGTACCCAGTGGGAAGGTTTTATTGAGAACGCTGTGAGCCGTGGCGATATGCTTCCAGAGCAAGGCCAAGAATTTATCAAGAGAAAATTGGGTATGGGTCCAGGGTTATTGGGAAAATCATTTTTTAGGACTATGAGGGCGCTTTGGGAAGACGAAAAAAGGGAAAACCAGATAAAGCGTAAGGGGTGGATTTTGAGAATACTTGCCCTTTTCGGAACCATGGCCATTGCTGGGTTTGGTCAGGGTTCAAAGGGACTGGGTGAGCAGCTTAAAAATACAAAATAACAATTAGCGACCTTTTCGTCCGAAACGTGTCGTTCCGGGTATGGCCTCGTACTGACCTTGGTCTCCAAATAATCGTTCGGATTCGATTGCTTCTCTTCTGTACTTTGGTTCGTTGCGTCTTGCAGCCATGTAGTCTAATCCTAAGCCAACTCCTGGTACATGTGGTGCAACCTCACCGGCAAAGCCTCTTGCTGCTCCGGCACCGGCTGCGACGCCTGCCATGATTCCGCCACCCAGGTTTGGTCCACCTTTGACTCCGAGTGCACCTTTGACCAACTCTGTTGCCTGGGGAACCATAAATAAAATCCCAAGACCGATTATTTTACCGATGGCATTGGCACTAAATCCACCAACTAAAAGCGGGAATTTTAGCCCTGAACAGCCTAGTTGTCCTATTTGTTGTGCTGCGCCTGCTGCACAATTATTTAGCTCTCCGCCGCCTGTTCCGCCAAAATTGCCAATTCCAGTTATTACACCGACCAGAATGATCATCAGAGAAACTACAGGGAAAACGGCAATGTTGCTGGCCATTTGTTTGAACCAGTCTTTTGCGCCATTGTTACCAGGAAGTGCCTGGATTAGAAAGAAAAATGGAGCAGCTAAGGTGAGGAGGATGATCATTACGTATGCCATGAGGAGCATGATAAAAATTCTAAACATAATAAATAGGGCCGCAATGCCGATAATTAAACCTGAAATTGGGCCTATTCCTATTTTAAGAAGATCATTAATTGGTCCAAGATCAATAATGCTGTCCAAGATGCTATTTACTGCTCCCGCTGCCGTCCCAAATATGTCGGTCCACGAACTGAGAAAAACATGGAAAATACTGTGGCCAAATATTGCTGTTGAAGCGTCGCCAGCGTTGATTACACCTGTTTGCGCAAGGAGATTAATAACGAGATTGATTAATATAAACATAATGTCGATCATGAAGCCTGCGATTGCGTAACTGAAAGTAACTAAAACTAAAGCAATCACAATTCTTGGAATAGAGTCCTGCACTGTTGCTACTGCCTGTGAGGAAATGTGCGCACGGAACATTACCATAAAACCGATTATTATAAAAACAATAATGAAGCCTACATATGATGCATTTCTGAACACTGTCCAAAGAGCTTGGACCGGTTGAAGAGCAGAGTAGCCTATTCCTCCGATATTTTGTGCATAGGCAGGCTGGACGGGATTAAATTTGTGGATTTCGTAGGCAAAATACTGAACGCCGGAGGCTGGTGGGTTAGCGTAAAGATTTGCTACCAGCTTTGACGTGGATGCCAAGGCGCTGCTGCCTTTTATTACCTGGGCTACTTCAGGATGAAGTGTATCTACACCAAGAACTTGTGCATTAAGAGCATTAATAATTCCCATAGTTGAATTCAGGGTAAAACCTTTATCGTCAAAATTATTGGCCTTTATCATGCACTGGTTTATTTGATTTACGATTTCCTGATTTGAGGCGTCGGCAGCCGGAGCCGGACATGGCGTTGTGGTTGCGGCATGGACAGGGGGAGCATAGAGGATAGAGCTTAGAGCATAGAGGATAGAGAAAAAAATAACGCTTAACACTAAACGCTTAACACTAAACGCAATTTTTAGGACAGAAACATTCATCTTGCAGGCGAGGCGCGTCA
The DNA here is from genome assembly GCA_035480415.1 of Saccharimonadales bacterium (SeqCode). Taxonomy (GTDB): domain Bacteria; phylum Patescibacteriota; class Microgenomatia; order Curtissbacterales; family GWA2-41-24; genus DATIHT01. The sequence continues at coordinate 10,308 of DATIHT010000076.1, forward strand.
AAAACGGCCTAAATCCAAGGTAACATATGGCGGGTTGTTGGGCAAGTTTTTAACAACCGTCCGGGAGGCTAGAGAAGCCTGGGTTATTTTTTGCCAGCTCCTTGGTTGCCGGACGGAATCGGACGTTAAGGTAGCAGAGATCTTTGTCTTCTAGCCCTTGGTTTAAAAACCACCTTGCGGCTTCCTGTTTATAAATATTTAAAGGTTCGTTATATATAGTTACGAAAAATACGTTTGGGGAGGTGATGTATTTGATGTTGTAGTTTTGATTCTGCTCAAGTGTAATATCGCCTTCGTTGTTGGATATTTGTTTTTGCAAAATCTTTTGTCTTTTTTCATCGATTGTTGATTTTTGTTCTTGCGGAGGTGGGGTAGGATAGGCAATATTGTTGCTTTCTATAGGAGTTTCCTGGGTATAGTTTGATGGTGGACTTGATTTTTTGTCGGAAGATTTGTTCAGAGCAGAGAAAATCACAAAGATTATCAGGACACCAAATATTGCTGCTAATGCGAACAACGCAATTTTTGATTTGGATTGAATTTGAATTAAGTTCATGTGCCTGCACAAGCCCAGTAGTCGAAACTACCGTGGAGCCTTTGGTTTTTATAGTTTACAGCATTTTTTACCTGCTGGCTGAGTGATTGGTTTGCAAGCCACCATGGGACGCGACCATTGTCTAGCGGTCCATTTGTGGGGTTGTTCCCTATTCCCATTTGGAATAGTCCCCAGGCTCCTGCAGGGTCCGGCGTATCTGCTTGCCCAGCTTCATGATGGTGTCTCATATTGTTCGGGTTAAAGCCGCTTTCACAACTGACAACTCTATAAAACCAAAAATCGGCATTTGCAGGGTCGAATTGACGTAGTGTGGAATAAAGTTTACTCTCGCTGTAGTCGCAGCTAGGATCTCCAAAATTGCCGGTTTCGTTAAAGTATTTAGTTGGATACTCACCTGTGGGTAAATATTTTCCGCCACAAGTGTTTGCTGGATAGGATGTTGGTTGTGGACTTCCTTGGGTTGCTGCTGCTGCTTCTATATTGCAGTTTTGTTTTATATTTAATTCTTGCTGAAGAGCAATTGGTTTAAGTGCAACGTCACGAACAAAATTTTTACCACAATCTACACCGCCAACGAAACGTTCTTTAGGATCTGAGCCTTGAGAATCTTTTGTTGAGCCTGCAAGTTGTTTGAACGCTTCACCTACACAATCCCGATTTTTATCACCCAAAAGAACACATGATGTGAACAATCCACCGAGCGCCTGACAGAGAGGATCATCGCCATTTTTTGCCAAACACATGTCAAGAATTTCCTGTTGATTTAAGCCTCCCTTTTCTTCCTCCACGGCTTTGGGGGTGAAAAGACCAAAAATTCCTGGCCTGCCAGTTTTTTGATTTAATAAGCTTGGATCTTCTTGCGAATATAAAGTGTTGTTCCAGATTGCTGCAATCCAGGGTATTTGAATATCTGGATAAATTTGTAATGACAGTTTGCACAAGTATCGGCCACCCTGTCTTGGTTCACAAGAATCAAAAATGCCATCGTTGCCGACAGAATTTGGGTCGATTGTCACATAACCATTAAGGCTTCTTATAAAAGTACAGACTACATTTGGGTTATTTTTCTCCAATTTGTTGCTGTCATCTTTGTTTGTACATGAGACCCCTGGTTTTGATGCTTCGTACTGTGGAAGAGGACAATAGGGTGCGTCTCCTTCTTTCCCGCCTGTGATTGGTTTAATACACGATTGACTTAGATCGTCCGCTGCATTTGCTGTTTTTACTGGATTGGCAAATTTTAGGGAGATTTTTACTGCTTTTTTTAAATTTGTTGCAGAGTCTCTGATTAATTCCCAACATTTTTCGATAGTAAAAGAAATAGGATTTTGGTTGGGTTCTATGACACCGTGGTCTTGATACGACTGAGCTTCTTTGGGAACTACTATGCGATTGAGTTGATCGGAGATTGCAGTTGTTCGAAAAAATTCTGGCATTACAAAATCAATGGGGTCACCTGTTACTGGTGGGCACTGACCGTTTTGTTGAAGTTTTTTTAAGCCGTTTTTACCAATTATATAGTGAAAATATATTTCTCCTTGATAAAACTCACTCCATGCTGTGGGAATTTTTTCCCAATATTTACCCCATGTATTTAACCAATTGTCATTTGATGTTCCTTCTGGTGCTGTTGGCAAGCCGTATTCTGTGACAAGATCGTAAATTGTTTTTTGATCACCCTGGTTGTCTGTATCTGTGTATTTATTTGCTGATTCTGGTAAATTTGGGTGTTCGTAGATATATTTTATATATTTTTCTTTAAGTGGATCGATAACAGACTTGGGCGACGTTTTTTGATCCGCGCCGTGATATTGATTAAAATCCTGCGAGTTTAGGTCGTTGATGTTTGCTGTTGTGTGTGAACTTGTTTGAAATTCTCCCTCCAAATAGTTGGAATTAGTATTTGCAAAAAGAGACTGCAGTTTAGAAAAGTCGATAGTGAATGAGTAGTTAATTTTTGGCAAATCTACTTGTTGGCCAGGGGATCCTAGCACTTCTAACGCGTTGTTGCCGTCCCATTTTAAATTAGGAAGAGCCGTTCCATCTTTGTCTGTAATGTAATTTGGTACGAGGTCTGAAGTTGTTTGAGGATTTTTACATGGTTGCGGGTCTGGCGGGCTAGGATTTGGAGCAGCAAG
>DATIHT010000077.1:0-15714 GCA_035480415.1 Saccharimonadales bacterium (SeqCode)
ACACAAACCCACGAACTCGGCGCATTCACAACATGCCATGAAATCGTTGACGAGCACACGCTTCCCCCATAGGGAACCTGACAAGTATAAGGATTTGCGCTAACTGTCCCCGATGGCTGCAAAACATTAACCAAAACGGAAGATTGAACAGATCCACCGGCGCCTGAACAGGTTAATGTATACGATGTACTCGAAGTCAGATTACCTGTTGAAATTCCACCGTTGGAAGTTCCTCCCCAACCTGTTGGAGAAACTGAACAGGAAGTCGCATTTTGACTGGCCCACGAAATTGTCGCCGCCGTGTTCCAATAAATTGTTGTTGAACCTGCCTGGCCGTTGGCATAAATTTGCGCACTGGGCGGCGGCGGCAATACATAATTTGCCTGTATCGTGGTATTTGCAGTATTAGCTAAAAAGACGCTGCACGATGTACTGGTAGTATTACAAGCGCCGGACCAACTCGAAAAAATATAGCTGCCATAGCTAGGAGGCGCCGCAAAGGTTACACTACCGGTTGTAGTTAGTGTCCTCGCATAGTTTGTACTACCGGCAAATGGTCCATAGGTTGATGAAATAGAAACACCGGCAACGGGGTAACTGTTGACAAAAAGTGTGCTTGTCGGAGTCGAAGTGTAGGTCGAGGTGTAAGTAGACGTATAAGTGGATGTATATGTAGAGGTATAACCTGTTGATGTGTAACCTGTTGATGTATAACCTCCGCCACCACAATTGCCGGAAATAGTTCCCGAAGCATAAAAGTGCCACGAACCGTCGGAACGCAGATCTTGCACGTCTATCCTATAGCTAGAGGCAGAAGGCAAATTCCCAACAGTAGGATTTAACGTACTGCCCTCGGCACTCCAATACTGGCCTCCAGTACTAGGCTGAACTAGTAATCTAAATGCCTGTGATCCAGTCTGTTGAACAAGCTGCGCGGATACTCTTACCGGACCGTATCCGCCCCCTGCAGAACAAAACACATAACACGTAGCAATATCGTTAAAAGAAGCGCCGGGACACGGAGACGCTGAATTATCCGCCAACACATTAGATGAATTTGCGACAATAAAAACAACCCCCACGAAGAAAATCGCAGTCAACAACAGCTTAAAAAACCCAAGTTTTAGGGCAGCAGGCATAATACTCTTATCTTCAGCTTACGATAGAAAAAAGATAAGAGTCAATAGGCCTATTTGGCAATTTTGCAGTAAGTATTTACTCAAAAAAAGCTATTCTTCTCTTGGAGCAATAAAAGTCGAAGAAAAATTGTACTTTCCGTCTGGGGACCATTCAATATAAACCTGGCCATAAACACGCTTACTAATAGTAACTTTGTCGTAATTTGGAAGAGATGACAAAGTTGCCTCTGCCGACCCTGTAGCCTCCAGCGGATTTCTGACTACATTTATTTTTATTGATTCACCATCATCTTTTTTAACTGTTATGACATCTCCGTCTCTGGCTGTCACAATACCGTCAATATCAGCATAAACCCTTGTAAAAAGTGGGTTTTTGAATACATCGGAAACTTCTGCAGACTTGGTCTTCTGTACGGAAGACATCAGAATTAAGCCCCCCGCAACAAACCCCACAATTAAGCCCAAAACAAATAAAACTACGGTGGGCAAAGTTAAAAAGCTGCTAGATTTAGCCTTTTGTGGCGAGCCGGAAGTACTTTGGGAACTTACTGGATCCATTGCAAACATTATTAATACGACTGGGAAAATATGTCAATACTACTTTTTTGCAAATCTTTCCCTATAATTAGATTCCTGCTGAACATATTCTTCTGTACATTCGTCTTTTGTAGAAACAAAATCACAAATACTGGCAGCATTTTGAACATCACGTCCTTCGAACATCAATTCGTCTAAAGTGCCCAAAAAACAAAGATCACGAAAATTTGTCTTCACAATCCTGCTGCACAAATCTACAGACTTTTGGGCCGAACCGTAAATAGCAACAGTCTGCATACCCAGATTTCTTACACAGGTTTGATAAAACTGTTGGCTTATCAAAGAACATTGAGAAGCTACTTTTTTTACATCTCCACCAAAAAAGCTGTACCATGCATACGTTTGGTTTCTCCAACATTTATCTTGATATTTAAGATCAAGATCCTCGCATGGTTTCATCAAATTATTACCTGTTAAAACAAACCGGTCGCTCTGCAACTGCATAGAACCCACATTGCGCTCCATAAACACACCATCCCAGCACCATTCCCTGGAAAAATCGCCAAGAGAATCGCATGTTTCCAAAGCCTTAGGAAGATCATAGGAAATAGCCATTACTCCATGACCAATACCATGAAGACACGAAGCGGCATTAATAGATCCAAGATCAAAGCAGGCCTTTTCGATACCAGACATTGCGCCTACCCCGTCTTTTCTTAAAATTCCTTCTATAAAGCCATGAAAGCAGCCATAGTTAAAAGCTGCATCACAAATTTTCATTCCTTCGCTGCCTTTTTGTTCAAAAACGGAAAGTCCCACAACATGAGCATAGTTGTGAGCTAAAAAATCATTGTTTTTAAAATTGTCTTTTAATAAATTGTAAGAAAATTCCGCACCGTTTTTCTGTATAAAATCTCCGAAAGCTGCGTAATTAACACCATTAAAATCGAAGGCATAATTATGCTTTGCAGGGGCAGAAGAGAAAACCAAAGTTTGGTCTGTAAATAACAGAAGTAAAACAGCAATAGAAGCAAGTATTACTTCAAATTTGGACCTGTGAAAGGCAGTCTTTTGCATATGTTTGTTCCATTAAGTTACACATATTTACTCTTTGATTAGAATCTACGAAAATGTTTACCAGGCTTGTAATGCTTGCAAAACAGTCCTGTTTTTTTGCATCCTGAGCACCATTACAAACAGCAATCGATGTTTTACCATCGCCCATAACCATATATGCCTTAGCATTTGTAGAAACGCAAAAACCGTACCATTTGTCACCAACAACCTGGCACATCTCGTAGACTTTTTGAGGCTGACCAATTGTGTTTGGGTGAATTTGTCTGCCCAGGTTATCAAAACACCAAGAAGCATAATCCGGCCTCAAGGCATCGCAGGCTTTAGCAACTTTTGAAAAATCACCATTGAAAATCTGGTACATCCTGCTTGCCTGGTTTAGCCAACAGCCTTCCTGGTATCTTTGTGCCATAGCATTGCAAGGAAAGTATGGGTCTGAAGATAGCCATTTGCGCACAGGGTTAGGATTATCGCGGCCCCAATCGTGAAGTCCGTAAATATTTTCCATAAAAACACCATTGTGGCAATTAGAAACTATATTTGAATTTGGATATTCACTGTACTGGTCAAAAAGTTCGTCACAGGTTTTGAGCGCACTTGGAACATCGTAGTTCCAAATTGCCAGAATTCCATGACCGGCAGCGTGAATACACTGAAAATATCTTGCCCCTGAATCGCCACATTTACTCACCATGTCAGCAATTACGGAAAAACCCTGCCCCTGGTTTGCAGCCTCTATAATCGCACCATGGTAACAGGCATATAGAAAATAATCCTTACAGTGCAAAAGCGCATCTTTGCCATATCTTTCCCACGCAACATAACCAACCTGATGAATTACCAAATGCCCCTCACCCGTGTGAGGTATAGCCGAATCATTAAGAAGTTCCAAAGCCTCGTCCGGACCAACACGCAATGCAAGTGCTCTGGTTGCCCTTATTTGTTCGTCCGGATTCGCCCTGTTTTTTAAAATATCTACAATTTCCGGAACATTTTGAACAAACGAATCTTTATTCTGCGCAACCACAGTAGGCGCATCAAGCTTAAACAAGGCCAGAACAAAAAATATGATAATCAAAGAACTCGAAAGAACAGTTAGAAGAAAGTGCGAATTTGCATCTTTTGCGCTTTTACTCATCGGGGTCCAATTACCACATTAGCAGTAATAAATACTAAAACTCAAATGGAATTTACTTTAAAATAGGTCCGACAAGTGGAATTTTGTAATATGCATCTTCTGGAAAAATAAACCTTTTTTCACCCCTGGCCTGAGGGTTTAGCGTAGTAAAAAACGGCCCTTGAATATCCATCCACGCCAGATATTCTTTATGGCTCATTCCTTTCTGCCTTGCGGAAATAGCGTTTCCAATACTATTGTTATCAACTTCCTGCCATTTGGCTACTGTTTTCTTATCATTAATTTGTACTCCATTTTTATCATATACGACAGGCGTCCCATTTAGTTGTTGTGCTGCCTCCGCGGCAAACTCTGTCGTGGCTGCATCACCTGTAGTCATTGCCTTAAAAAGTAAACTACCTTTACCTGCTTTTATAAATGAAACATCATAATCCGCGTAATGTAATGTTGCCGCAGTGCTTCCTGGATCACCACTCCATTCTGGTGAAAGCATTTCAGTATCCACAATTACCATATAGCCTTTTCTATCGATGGAAATTGCTGTTGTTACCACACCGCCGTCTGGAGTGTTAAAAGACAATGGATGTTGCCTAACTTCGTTTTCAAGATAACCATAAATAGCATTCACTGCATCCTGTCTGATTTCGGCTGTCGTAGAGTTAATAACAGTAATTTCGGTGCCTGGTACTTTGAAGGAAGATTTGAACGAGTAGGGTTCCGCATTTAGTGCCGGAATCGCTGCTGTCACCTCAGAGGGATAACTTATCAAGGGTTTAGGCTCGACCTTAGCAGGAGGTGGTGCAGGATAAACAACTTGTGCTTCAACTGGTTGAATTGGCATTGCAACTGTGATTCTAATTCCACCAGAACCTTCTCCATCGTTTGTAGCAAATGGGTTTGAGATATTTATATCGACTCTGCCTGAGGCTTGTGCAAGTGAAGCAGCCACTATTGGCCCACCAATTAAAGCAGCTCCTGCTGCTAGTAATTTTTTATTGATCTGATGCGAACCAAATAGTCTGTCTGAAGCCATTTTTAAGTTGTTCTACTGACTAAAATTCAACTTCGCTTCCGTATTATAACAGATGCAAAAGCAGGCAATTATCTAACACTATGGGTTATATGTCAACCTAAATGATCACAAAATCGTGTAGCTTGTTACCCAAGAAGCCAACTGCTAAAATACGCAAATAGTAGCAACTAGCCACTAGTACCTAGCTATTAGTAATTCACAACTAGGCACTAAGCACTAATTACTAGACACTAATTTCATGCTTAAAAAACACCGCGTCCTATTCACAATAATTACCATTGTTTTAATTGCAATCGTTGGTATTGCGGCCATTTTTTACGCCAGGGGCTTTAAACCAAACATTAGAACAGGTGCAATCGGCAGAACCGGCTTAATTGTCGCCTCATCTATACCAACAGGTGCACAAGTTTACGTAGACGACAGGCTAAGCGCGGCAACCGATTCAAATATTACTTACCTGGACCCCAAAAAATACCAGGTAAAAATCCAAAAAGACGGCTACACTACATGGCAAAAAGAAGTTGAAGTAAAAGAAGATTTGGCAACCGAGGTAAAAGCACTTTTATTCCCCCTGGCACCGGAAATTAAACCGCTAACAACAACGGGCGCCACAAACCCGGTAATGTCACCGGACAATCAAAAAATTGTATACGGAGTAAGCGGCCCAAGAGGCGGAGTATACATACTCCAGATGGAAAGCAGGCCTTTTCCATTTAGACAAGACACCAAGCTTTTGGCCAAAAACACCACTGCTTTTGATTTTGCCAAAGCAACTTATATCTGGAACCCAAACTCCGGCGAGCTAATCGCCCATTTCGAAGGAGTACCAACTGCAAATATACTTTTGGACGCAAATAAAACAGAACAGGACTTGCGCGACATCACAGCGTCTTTAACGTCTACCTTGAACAGCTACGAACAGGATTACCAAACAAGAACTCAGACTCTGGCAATAACAGCACCGGACGAAGTAAAAAGCGCAACCGCAGAAGCGCAATTTTCAGTCGAAAGTCAAAGTGAAAAGTCAAAGTCGGCAAACCCGAGCCCTTCGCCTAAAACAAAAACCCCGGTAAACTCTACACTTTCAACTTTGACTTTGACTCCCAACCCCTACCCTACCGGCATGATGTACTCACCGGACGAAGAAAAAATTCTTTATCAAAATCGCGATAAACAATACAAAGTCTACGATTTAAAAACCAAAAAAGAATACACTCTGCCAAACTTTGACAACTTCATAAACATTGCCTGGTACCCGGATTCCGAACACCTGGTAGTCACCCAAAATGGCGCAATTTCCATAATAGAAAAAGACGGGACAAATAAAGTAACTGTGTTTTCCGGAAAATTCGAGGGCGGCTCTGTGTTTACACACCCTTCCGGAACACGCATAATTGTTCTTTCAACACTCTTCCAACCGGAAGGAAGCGCACCGAATCTCTACAGTATAAATTTAAGATAGCTACTAGCAACTAGTGCTTAGTGCCTAGTAGAACATTTAGTAGCAGCGACTAGTTTAATTTACTACTAAGCACTAGGCACTAACTCACTAATCACTAATTTTATGGATTTGTTGCGCAGTAATTCCTTGCAGGAGGTGCAGGAATCGGATTGGCACAGGGAGTGCCTGTTTTGCTATATAAGTCCGCGTCGTTAGTATTTTCCAAAAGTGAAGAAATTGTGTAGGAAGTCGTAGTTGTACTGTTGTAATAATAGCCGGATGCAGCCTGGTAACTTGGGTCTGTTGGCAACTGCTGCATGTAATTTATCGCTCCGCAGGTAAATACGTTCCCCCATGTCTTTGTTGTAGCATCACCAGTTACATTGCATTGAATCTGACCTGCGCTGCTTGCAGGATACTTTCCATTTGTTTGCAAATAAGTCTCCAGTGCCTGTTGAACCGATTTAAGATCGGCTTTGCGCTTGCCATCTCTGCTCTTTATCTGTGCATTTCTCCACGAAGCAGTAGCAGAAGCCACCAAAATAGCAATAATGGAAATGACAATAAGAAGCTCGATAAGGGTGAAAGCAGGTTTATAGTTCATCGTGTATCGTTCATCGTTTTTTAAACGATTAACCATTAACGATCTACGATTTACAAATCGGATTGGCATTAATTCCAATATACACTTTAGGTTTATAAATCAGCAAATCTAAACCAGGTACATTTATCTTTTGTTGCAAAGTCCTTCAAAGGGGAGAATAATAAAATTGTGAAGGGATTTGTCGGCATATATATTCTAATTGCTCTAATTATAATTGGAGCGGTAGTAGCGGGAACAAAACATCTTAAGCAATTTAAAGAGTTTAAACCAACAGCTTCAAATACAGCTGACGACAAAAAAACTGAACTTAAAACTTACAAAAATGACTACTATCATATCAAGCTTGATATACCCTCTGATTGGAATATAGAAGAGGAAAAAACTCAAACTACGTCGTCGAATTTTAAACTATCCTCACCAAACAAAGAGATAGTTCTTCAATCAGGAATGCCCAACGAAAAAGACTTTCTTAATACAAATCCCTTTAAAGAAAAAGATGTCGAAATAGGTGAATATAAAGCAGCCAGAGAACAATATAGGGATAACAATAATCAAATCATTGAGTACGTTGATTTATATAGTGTTCGTCAGCAAAAATCCGTCATCCTAAGTTTTACTGTCGGTGGAAATTTTGATATTAACAATAAAAAACTATTAGAAATATTAAAAACATTTTCATATACTCAAAAAGAGCCTAGTTTAGACGAATTTATTAGCTACACCCTACCTAAAGGTTGGACCAAAGACTCTGAAGTTGGTACTAATTCAGACCCTGACAAAAATATTTTCTTGCATTCTCCAGGCAACGATTTAAGACCAGGACCTTTCATCGAAGAAGGTGCATGGATGGATTTTGATAGATATGAAAGCGATCCTAAAATAACACTTAAGGAGCAACTAAGTATAAACTCTAACCCTACATTTCCTACACTGATAAAAATTGATGGACTAGATACATATAACGCGTTTCATTGTTACGAAGGTTGCAGCGATATATATTATGTAGAAAAAGGAGCTTACACCTGGCAGATTGAATTTGGTTGCGTACTCTGCTCTACCAAATCTGAAACAGATAAAAATAAGTTTGCAAGAGATAGAGATGCATTCTTAAATTCCATCAAATTTAAATAAAAAGGTATAATTATAATCAAATCACGGGGTGTAGCTCAGCTGGTAGAGCGCGTCGTTCGGGACGGCGAGGTCGAGCGTTCAAATCGCTCCACCCCGACACTAAAGTCGAGGCTCGATCAATAATTTGAGCGGCTCGACACTTGATACCTGACACAATTGCCTGTAATCTTAAATTAGATGCGCAAAAGTCATTCGTTCTCCAGATTTATCGATGAGCCGGTAATTGCTCTTTCTATTTTAACAATCGGCCTCGTTGCCCTACTCTTGTCAGTTTTAGAATTCGCAAGAGCAATAAGCTAGTAATTTTTAATTTGAAAATTAAATTTTTCAAAATATTTTAATATTTTCTTTTCAACATTTAGATTTGAATGAAAATTAAGAATTGAAAATTGAAAATTTAGAAATATGGACACTACCAAGCTTTACAAACCAGTCTTACAAGCATCAACAATACTCCTCACAATCGTCCTTGTTTGGTTCTCTTTTATTTACTACCCCAAGGTTTTAAACAAATACAAAACAGGCACTGCAGGCGCAAACCCAAAAATTGTCACAGAAGTTATTGCAGTAGACCAAAAGTTTCCCATTAAAACAAAAGGCTACGAACTTACTTACGAAGAAAAATCGAACACCTATTACGCTTTAGTACAAGGCACAATGTTAGATTCGTTTGAACTGAACAGGCAAAGCGCCAAACTTGCCCTAAAAACAGCTCTTTCTATGGACAGTTTGTGCAAGGTAAATGTTATTTACGTATCTGCCTCTGGTATTAGCCTCCCCCAAAACCTCGCCACAAATTCAGATTGTTAGAATTAGTAATTAGTACGTAATGAATATGTTACGATTATATTGTGCCTTCGTTTGACAAAATTATTTACATTATAATGGCAATCTTAGCGGGTGAACTGATCACGGATTTTATCAGCTATAAAATACCGCATTCCTCACTATGGTTTAACCCAAGTTCAGGAGAAATAAGCGGCTTGGGTTTCTTCATGCTTCTCGGATTACTAACCATTTTAATGCCCATCATTTGCTATCAAATCATCCTAAAAATACGACATCTTATAACTCGGGAGTAGTAAAGCTTCCTCGCCATCATCCGCTGTCACAATTTGTAGTAAAATTAGCTCACCACACGCCCTGGTAGCTCAATGGATAGAGCAGTCCCGTCCTAAGGGAAAGGTTGGGAGTTCGACTCTCCCCCAGGGCACAAATTTAGAGGTTAGAGCATGGTTAACTAACCTCCAAGCTCTATGCTCTGATAAACTAAAACAATGGCCATCGACAAACGTATTTTACTAGTTCGAACAATCGGCAATTTCCTGATCCTTAGTGCACTTGCCGGCATATTTTTTACGTTCTACCCTGTTATTACAGCATTTACCAGCCATGAACTGGATAATCTGCAGGGCAAAAAATTTGAAGCTTCGCAAACATCCAGCCCCACCCAAAGTTTTGGTAATTTGCTTGGCGACAAGCAATCCAATCCTGCCGAAATTCTTATCCCAAAAGACCCGAATTTTGATTTGATTGTAGAAAAAATTGGTGCCAACGCCGTCATTGTCCCCAATGTAGATGCTTCAAATAAAGATGTATACACCGAAGCGCTAAAACGCGGTGTTGCCCACGCACTTGGCACTTCCTTCCCGGGCCAACCCGGTGTTACTTATCTTTTTGCCCATTCTACAGACACGCTTTTGAATGTCCCCCGCTACAACGCAATCTTTTATCTGCTATGGGATCTAAAACCGCAGGATAAAGTTGTTGTTTTCTTCAACGGTAAACGGTACGACTACCTGGTTACGGAAACCAAAATTACCAACCCAGACGATGTCTCTTACTTCACAATGAGAACCCCGGAACAAATTTTGGTTCTACAAACCTGTTACCCGCCGGGAACAACCTGGAAAAGACTTTTGGTTGTAGCCAAACCCGCGTTTTCGCAAACATCCAGTGCCCAAACAGCACTAAAAACTAACTAATGGACTCAGCTCCAACAAACTCCATAGAAAATGCGCAGCCAAAACAAGCGGAAACAACGCCTAAGCCAAATACACCAACTGCATCACCAGCAAATATTGCGGATAGACTCGACATATTAAGAAGGTTAAAAAACAGAATAACAAGCAGGTTCAAACGAGAAAAAGTATTTACAAATATTTACGAACCAGCTGGAAGCTTAGATGATCAGCTCGACTACTATCAAAGAGCAATGAAGGTCAGTGACAGTAACGGAAAATCATTCTCTTTAAGAATGGTTGCCTCAAAATCCTATGGTGCGAGCAAGGAAGATGCCAAAAAAATTGCGGATTTTTTGTTAAATTATAAAAATGATATAGCAAATACGCTCACATCAGAATTTGCCGAAGTTAGAACGGACGGATTTATAGCCTATGAGGCTCTTGCAAATTACGAAGCAAAACAAAAAAGTAAAAATACGACAAAAGTTGCAGATGATTTAGAAACAAGGGTCTTTTCTGGTTTATACAATGTCGACAGACCTGACATTCGTCGTTCGATATCCATCGCCGACTTCGCGGTAAACGCAATCAAAAGTAATTACCCCGCTGTCCAAGAAGCTGGCGCAAAAAACACCACGCTTGTTCTCGAAAAATATGGCTTAGACTACGATGCGTTTTTAAAAAAATGGGAAAGAACTGCTTATCATACAGGATCTGACCCTAACCAACCTGAACCAGATCCCTATCTCTATTTAGGACAAAACTTGAAAAACATTGTTCTTTTAGAAGAACGACAGCCAGGAATATGTACGTTTTTAAACCAAGAATTCGGAATTGTAAATTTTGGAAGATTCCCCCACCAAATGCTGCTTGAACAATACCAGCAGGCAAACAATTCAGACACTCCGTATGGCGTAGTACTGTATCCGGCCGAAGACTACAATGGAGCTTTTTACCACGACAAAGATGCTTTCTTAAGTCTTAACAAACAGCTGCGGGGGAAATATTTAGTTAGATTCGGTGAAGCTGAAAGTAAATACGACATCGGACGCAAACTTATTGATTTGAGAAAAAGATATGGCAAACAAAAAATATCCTTTGCGGTAATCGGTGGTCATGGAACAGAGACTAGCATTGAATTTGGCGGAGACGATCCAAAGCACATCCTAAAAGCAGAAGATTTAAAAGGACGCGGGGTAGGACGTACAAGCGAATTTTTTGAACCTCACCCCACCATCGTACTTGTTTCCTGCTCAACGGGAGCCAAAAATGGAATCGCTCAGCAAATGTCCGAAACAATTGGAGCAAATGTGGTTGCGCCCGCCGGAGAAACTAACATAAAAGATTTTAAGGTTTCCTTTACGAATGACGATAGGCTAATTTTAGATGCCCAGTATAGAGATTCAAAAGACGAAAGCACCATGGTCTATAATTCCGGGGCCTTGATAGCAACCCGCGGTAAGAAAGACTGGGAAAGAGAAGATGCTAACAGAAAACTGCTGGAATCTTTAAGAGAAGAAAAAAAAACAGCTACAGGTAAAAGACTAAAATCCCAACACCCACACAGATTAAACTGATAAGCAAATATTCAAGCATGAGCTTATGAGAAAAATCACGCTTTATAAAATGGTACACGGCTCCCCAGATAAAATAGTATAAAGCCAGTGCAACGATAACCTCCAACTGTAAGGTAGGATTAAACCTAAACTTTAAAAAAGCAACAGCTCCAAGAGCTATACCAGAAAGTAACAAGCTATAACTTAGTGTATCGATTCGTTTCATATTTTTAACGTATCAAGTGTCATGTAACATGTATCATGAAGTAACTTCCTTGACACCTGATACTTGACACCTAACACGCTCATAAAATTGCACCTCCTACAGCGTACCAAAGTGCAAATAGTACAAATGCCAAAATTGCCAAGTGTGCAATAACCGCCGGCCTTACTCTTAAATGTTCGTGTTTGAACGTTATTAAAAGCTCGAGCGCGAACATTAAAAATATAAACGCAATTAGACCAAACGAGATAATCTTGGCAATAGAAAACTGGCGGCTGGCAAGAACCGTGGCAGTTTGGTTAACGGTTATCGGTTCACTATTGATGGTAGGAGCACTTTCTTCTTTGGGTGAACTGTTTACTGTCAACTGAGAACTTTCTGTCGCTTCTTTTGCGCTGGAAGATGCTTCACTTTGTTCTGCCTGAACAGCTGGCGCCTGAACTATCTTCGCCTGCTGCTGGGAAACACCCGCACCAAATTCCTGAACAACAAGTATTCCATCGTGTCCGGTTAACTTACCAGAAACAACAGCAACTCCCACTTCTTTAAAATTCTTGTCCAAAAGATTATCACGGTGAGAAGGTGAATTCATCCAGGCATTAACAACTGCATCGGCATTGTCGAAGTCTCTGGCTAAATTTTCGCCGGCAAATACATATCTGTAACCGGCAGCGGTTATAAACTGCCATGGTGATTTACCACTTGGAGAAAAATGTGCCCAGTAATTTTCTGCAAACATATTGGCAGCTTTAGCACTGGCAGCGGCAGCAAGCTGAGAATTGTAGCTTAAGGCTCCCAAACCGTTTTGTGCCCTTTTTTGGTTAGTAAGCGCAATAATCTGGTCTGCACTAAATGTTGCAGTTCCAAGAATCTTTGGTGCCTTTAGGTGAACAAAATATAGACTGACGATCAAAACCAAAACTAGCTGAACATATGCAAACAGAGAGAAAGTAGAAATCGCATGCGCCCTGTGGTGAAGTTTTTGCGCGTGGCCGGAATTTATGGCAAATTCAGAGTCTACCAAAAAATGCGGCAGAAAATGATGAACGATTTTATGGCGGATCACTTATCTAGTATGTGGACAAAACATACCTAGAGTCAAGCGAAGAAATTTGACACTATAGGTTTAATATGTTATCTTTGGCCGAAATGTCTGAATCTGAATACCCAACATTTTCGCCAAAAGATTACGCGTTAAGTGCCGCAAAAAAGTTTACCGGCTTTGATGCTTACCAGCGAGAAAGGAGCCAAAACTCGTCAATAGACGAGGCTGGTATAACGGCATTCATGCAGATAATGTCCCCTGCTGGATACAGCGCAACCGTTGAAAGACCTCATCATCAAAGAAATAAGCTGTCAATTCTCTCCTTACACTTGGCAGTGTTGGCAGAGGCAGGTATTTTCATCGGAGCCTGGATATTAGCCTATGAAGGAAACCCCGAAATAGCTTTAGGAGTAAAAGCTACATGGAACGCAGCTATGGCTCTCAGCAACGCTCATACATATCGCCGGAACTACGCTTCAAATCAAGTTTCTTCTAACGGACATTTTTAACTAGGAATTTATTTTTCGTCGTCTGCGTACAAAAACGGGGAAATTGCGCGTTCCCAATCCATAATTTCGCCAGCATCAAAAAATCTGGCCTCTTCTTCTTTGGCAGCCTCTACCCCGTCGGAAGCGTGAATAATGTTTGTACTGGTGGAAATAGAAAGATCGCCGCGAATTGTTCCCATGTCGGCATTTCTGGAATTTGTAACACCGGCCATTTTGCGCACAACTTCAACAACATCTATTCCCTCAAGAAGCATGCAAACAATTGGGGCACTCTTCATAAATTTTTTCAAGGCCTCAAAAAACGGTTTGTCTTTGTGGTGGGCGTAATGCTCTTCCAGAATAGCGTCCGAAGCAGTGATCATCTTAAGACCGACAATCTTGATTCCTTTTTGTTCAAACCGCAAAATAATTTCGCCAATTAAGCCTCGCTGTATTGCATCCGGTTTCAAAAGTACAACTGTTCTTTGCATAGAATCAGTATAAAGTATTTATTGAGGTTTTAAAAGAAGAGCAGCATCGCTGTTATACGTAAATCCAGCACCGCGGACTGTCTCTATTCTTATTTTTTGATCAAGCTTAGGTCTAAGCTTAGTAACGTATACGTCAACTAACCTCCCGGTATTTGAATAACCCCACACACCTTGAGATATTGTGTCTTTATCCAAAACAACATCAGGATTGCTACTGAGAAAAAGCAGGACTTTTGCCTCCATTACTGTTAGCTGTTCAAAACGGCCATCGCCGGTAATCGTTCCATCGGCAATCGAAAACTGGAGGTTTCCAATTGCAATTGAAGTGCTTGAATCCACACCCTGAGCATGCAAACGATCAAAAGAATAATGATTATTACCAATACTTCTGTCGCCAGTCATAGATTGAGAATTATACCTTAAGAAGCTTTTGAAATCTTGCGGGATCTTTGAAGGGGCCATAGCCCCGCAGTTTTTAAAATTTTGTTAAAATCGAAAACAAAGTTTTAAAAACGAGGAGCGCAGGACCATTTCCTTAAACTTTCAATATTTTCTGGAATCTGACAGGATCCTTAAATGGTCCTATTACAGCTAAATTCAGCTTGGAATTGGTGACCAAAAACTGCGCAACACGCAGAATATCCTCTGCAGTTACTGCGTCTATTCTCTTTAGATAATCGTCCACGCTGCGTACTTCACCCTCCAAAAGCTCGTCTCCGCCGTAGGAAAACGCAACAGTCCGCGAATCTTCCCAGGCAAGAATAATTTTGCCCTTTATATATTCTTTGGCTTTTTTAAGTTCCTTGGCCTCTACTTTATCTTTGGCAATTTTGGCAAATTCAGAAAGAGTCACCTTAAGCGCATCGTCTATTCTTTTTAAGTCTACCCCCGCAGAAGCAGAGAGAGTTCCCGTGTCCAGATAACTTTCATGGTCTGCCCGCACGTAGTAAGCAAGTCCCCTTTTCTCGCGTACATTTACAAACAAACGCGAAGACATTCCACCACCTAAAATCGTGCCCAAAACCGCAGCATTGTATCTGTCTCCATGGCCAAGTGGGAGACCACGAAAACCCACAACCAAATGTGCCTGGTCTGTCTTTTTATAAGAAACCTTCAGGCTCGGCTTTGTCTGATTCTCGACAATTGGCAAAAATGAATTAACAGCATGATCTTTGTGATGCCCAAAATTCTTTTGAACCAACTTTAATGCATCTGCCTTTTTAAAATCCCCGGAAATTGCCAAAACCATATTGCTGGGAACATATCGTTGGTCGATATATTTGGCAAAATCGGCCTTGCCAATTTTTTTGATTACTTCTTTTCTGCCACCAATTTCCCATCCAAGTGGCTGATCTCCCCACAAAACCTCTTCGAAAACCTCGCCAACTTTGCGCATTGGCGTATCCTCATATAGATTTAATTCTTCAATAATTACGCCTTTTTCTTTTTCAATCTCCGCCTCATCGAAAACCGAATTCCAAAGCATATCCGAAAGCATGTCCAAAAGTAGCGGTAGGTGTTGCGAAGCAGCTTTTATGTGATAACCAGTGTTTTCCTTACCCGTAAACGCGTTGTAATCGGCGCCCAACTCGTCCAGAGCATGCGAAATATCAGAAGCACTCGGCCTGTTTTTTGTACCCTTAAAAAACATGTGTTCCAAAAAGTGGGAGATGCCGTTGGTTGCTTTCGTTTCGTAACGCGAACCGGCACCGCAAAGAATGAGGGCGGTAACCGACCTAAAAGCAGGCAGAGGCGCGAGGATTACCCGCAAACCGTTTTCTAAAGTTATTTTTTCAAAATCTTCTTTCATTCGTCGTATAAGACCTATAAGTCAAATTGGTCACATGGGT
>DATIHT010000078.1:0-2211 GCA_035480415.1 Saccharimonadales bacterium (SeqCode)
GCTTAAAAATTGCCTCGGTACACCAGAAACATCCGCCTGCAATTGTTGCCAATTCTTGCATCTTTTAATTTTACCATTCTTCTTACTTGATCATTACTATATTTGTGATTGTTTTTTACAAGTATTTTTTATTATTAAAAAATATGGACGGAGGATTGTATGATTTGTTTGGACTAACTGATTTGGAGATGCCAGAAAAGCTGATTGCTTATATAAGGTGGGATTGGCGTCATATAGTCAATTAAGGTGTGATTTGTTAAAGTATTTAGATGGGAATACTCCTAGTTGTAGCTTTTATCTCCGGATTGGTTACAATACTTGCCCCGTGTATCTGGCCTCTTTTGCCAATTGTTCTTTCAACCTCAACAGGAGGTGGAAGGGGTAAGTCTTTGGGGATAACGCTTGGTGTAATTTCTTCTTTTTTCGTTCTTACCCTTTCTATTTCAACCCTTGTCAGGCTTTTTGGTTTTGATCCTAATATTTTAAGGCTTGTCGCCGTTTTGGTTTTGGGAATTTTAGGAATGAGTTTGGTTGTACCGGCTTTTTCTTTTAAGCTCGAAGCTTTGGTTTCTAAGCTTTCCGGAAGTTTTGGGTCCAGGTTGAAAAGCAGCAACAATGGTTTTATTGGCGGTTTTACTGTTGGGATAGCACTTGGTATTGTCTGGACACCGTGTGCCGGTCCAATTTTGGCAACTATTGCCACTTTGGCTGCAACGCAAAGTGTAAATCTTCAGGCAGTTTTGGTTACACTTGTTTACGTTATTGGAGTTGGTATTCCACTATTTATTTTTTCCTTCGGAGCTTCCTGGTTTTTTGAAAAAAGTAAGTTTGTTGGTAAGTACACTGGCAGGATTCAGCAAATTTTTGGAATACTTATGGTTTTGACTGCACTTGCCATTTATACGAATTACGATAAGGTAATCCAGACAAAGCTTTTAGATTTGTTCCCTTCGTATACAAATTTACTGACAAGTCTGGAAACAAAACCGCAGGTCCAAAACCAGCTAAACGATATAAGGGGAGGGGAAACCAGTTTGGCAACCGGTAGTGATTTGAAAGATTTAGGCCCAGCGCCGGATTTTGTAGGAATTAATAATTGGTTAAATTCGCAACCACTTAAAATGGCTGATTTAAAAGGCAAGGTTGTATTGGTAGATTTTTGGACATACACGTGCATTAACTGTGTGCGTACCTTGCCGTATGTAACCAGTTGGTATGACAAGTATCACGACAAGGGATTTGTGGTAGTTGGAGTTCACACGCCGGAGTTTGAATTTGAGAAAAATACCCAGAATGTGGCAAACGCTATCATGCAGTACAAAATTAATTACCCCGTTGCGCAGGATAACGACTATGCAACATGGACTAATTACAAAAACCAATATTGGCCGGCAAAATATTTAATTGATGCCAATGGCAGGCTTAGAATGGTTCATTTTGGCGAAGGTAATTACGAGGAGACGGAGAAGGCAATTCAGCAATTGTTGGCAGAAAGTGGGCAGAATGCCAACATGGACCTTTCCCAGTTTACGACGGATCAACCTAGCAGGTTAACAACACCTGAAACTTACTTAGGGCTAAAGCGTCTGGAAAGTTTTGCTTCCAACGAAGAACCAGCTCAGGGGACAAGGGAATACACAGCAAGCGGGCATTTGGGTGTTGATAAGTTTGCGTATCAGGGTAAGTGGGATATTGAAGAAGAATACGCGCAGGCATCTGCAGGTTCGGTTTTGGAATTGAACTTTACTGCAAATAAAGTTTATTTGGTAACAACACCGGGTGGTGATATGGGGAAATTTAAAGTGTTAATTGATGGAAAAGCAGTTGATGTGAATAGCGCAGGAGTGAGTGTAAAAGACGGAGTAGTAGAAGTGGGAACTTCGAACCTTTTTAATTTGGTAGATTTAAAGGGTAAGGTTGGTCAGCACATTTTGAGGTTGGAATTTGAAACCGACGGTGTTAAGGTTTTTGCCTTTACTTTTGGATAAGTCTGACCAACTGTTATGTCTTCCTTTTGCTAGCGCAAAAGCGACATATCTGAGATTGTGCAACGCACAATGCTCAGATATAATTAGCTAGTTTTCTGCCCCACATTATGCAAGATTTACAAAAGCTGGCGAAGTTAGTCCGCTACTATATTTTGTACATGACGACCAAGGCAGGAAGCGGACACCCGACTTCTTCTTTGTCCGCCGCAGACATTATGTCTGC
>DATIHT010000079.1:0-3675 GCA_035480415.1 Saccharimonadales bacterium (SeqCode)
TAACCTTTTCCCCATAGAGTCTGCTTACTGGTGGAAGGGCAAAATAGAAGAAAACAAAGAAATTTTAATGATTTTAAAAACAAAACAAGTCAATTTTGAACAAATCGAAACTTATATCAAAGAACATTCGGGTTATGAAGTGCCGGAAGTAGTTGGAGTAAAAGTTGAAAAAGTTAATCTTCCATACCTAAACTGGATCGACGAAGTTGTAGAATAAAATAATGTTTGTAATTTTTCTCGCAGTACTGGTACTCATTCTTTGGGGGACGGGTGACGTTTTCGGTACCGGGCTAACCAGGAAAATGGGCGGTATCAAAACTGCCTTTTGGTTTTATTTAGCCCTGGTTCCGTTCTACACCGTCGTTTGTATTTTCTTTGCACCAAGCATATCTGTCCTCACCCCGGGCTTAGTTCTTTTTAATTTATTACTGGGCGTTGTAGGGCTTTCTAGTATGCTGACTTTTTATCAGGGTCTGAGGGTAGGTAACGCTTCGATTGTTTCTACAATAGCTGCATCTTTTATTTGGATAACCGTAATCTTTTCGTTAATTTTTTTCCACGAAAAAATAAACACCTATCAGGTTTTGGCAATAATAGTAATACTTTCAGGAATCGTAATTTCCAGTTTAAATCTCCAAGAAATTAAAAAAGGGAAATCCAAATTAGGGAAAGATGTAATTTACGGATTGGCAACAATGGTATTGTGGGGTATTTTTTGGACTTTCATTAAAATTCCAATTCAACAAATGGGCTGGGCATACCCAAACCTCATTACTGTTTTACCTGCTGTTCCGCTTGCAGTTGTGTTTACCTTACTAAAAAAGGTTAAGTTAGAATTTTCCGACTTAAAAAAATATCATAAACTTATAATTGCCGATACACTATTTTTGGGAACAGGCTCTTTCGTCTACAGCGTTGCGATTCAAAGTGGAGCTCAACTTTCGATAATTACGCCGATTGCAAATTCTTATCCAATTCTGCTTGCGATACTTTTGTACAAAGTTTACAAAGATCCGATCACAAAACAGCAGATTATAGGAATTGGGACAACAATTGCAGGGATAATTTTACTTTCTGCCCTTAGCGCCTGATTTTGTTCTTCTATAGATATAAGTCCCAAAAACAAAAAGACCTGTCAAAATCCAAGTTACGGCAATATTAACGCCAACAAATTGTTCGATGCCCGTTGCATGTGCTGCAAAAAAGTACCAGGCAATGTGGCTTGGAATAATGGCAATGTAGGTTATTGCCAGATATGTAGAAGTTTTAATTGGTGTAAGGCCATAACCGTAAGAAATAAAATCGCCAAACCCTATTAAAAAAATCCTCATCAAAACCAAAGTGCCAACACCGTAATCTTTTTCCAATTCGTCGATCTTGGCAATGGCATCGTGCCCTGCAAGTTTAGCAACTACCGGCCTGCCCCATTTTTTGGCAATGAAAAAGTTTATGGTATAGCCAATAATGCTGGCAAAATAAACGTAAATAACAGTCGGTAAGCCCCCAAAAATGTAAAAGGCTGCAATCAAAAACGGAATTCCATTAATTGGCGCAATAACAATGTTTGTAATGTAAACTGCAATAAAAGTAACAGGCGCCAGGGGCCCCGTTGCCTGCAGGAAGTTTTTTATTGTCTCTTGCGGAATTTGTTTGCCCCAAAAATACAAGGCAACAGAAACTGCAGCAGTTATTGCAATTCCGGCAGTGACTTTAATATTTATGCGTCCTCTCATAAAGTCCTTTGTTTTAAAATTTTATTGTCTACAAACTTCGCAACCAAGAATATTGCAGCAGCACCCACAGTAACAATAAGAGAAACCAATAAGAATTTTTCCACTCCATCGGAGTTGGAAATTAGAAAGTAACGAACGATAAAACTAGGAATGGAAAAAAGTGTTGTAACAATAAAGTAAACCTGAAGGCTCATCGGGGTTAAGCCAAAACCATAAGAGATAAAGTCGCCAACACTGGAAAGTAAAAGGCGCATAATAATAAGTGTCCAAACCGTATACTTGGCCTCTGCTTTTTCTATTTTCTCAAGTGCACTCACGCCCGCAATTTTGCGAACTATTGGTTTACCCCAGCGTTTTGCCAGCAAAAAATTAACAGTAAACCCAACCATAGAAGCAATTAATATATAAAGAAGCGTTATTTTTCCAAACAAATAAAAACCGGTAATCATAAAGGGTAAGCCGTTAATCGGCGCCACAATAACGGTTGGAATGTAGGAGACAATAAATGCAATTGGCCCAAAAACGCCAGCTGTGGCGACAAAGTTTTTAATTGTTTCCTGGGGGATAAGTTTGCCCAAAAAGTACAAAGCCACACAAATGACTACCAAAAGAATTGCTTCAATGCGAATATTTAGCAGGCTTTTACCCATTGGGCTGTATATATAATATAATTGTCTATATGAAAAAAGCCAAGTTTAAACCTGTTGATGTACATGTCGATTTTCCAAAACTGGAAGAAAATATCTTAAGCTATTGGAAAGAAAACAAAATATTCGAAAAGTCGCTTTCTAAAGATTCGCCAAATGGCGACTGGAACTTTGTAGACGGCCCGCCGTTTATAACAGGCTTGCCACACTACGGAAGTCTTTTAATTAGTATTCCAAAAGATATTTTCCCAAGATATAAAACAATGAACGGTTATCATGTACGCCGTGTTTGGGGTTGGGATTGTCATGGTTTGCCTGCGGAAAATAAAGTTGAAGAAAAGCTTGGTATCAAAAGCAAAAGAGAAATTGTAGAAAAAGTAGGAGTTGGCAAATTTATAGAAGAATGCAAACTTTATGTCCAGAACACTTCGGAAGAGTGGGAGTGGTATGTAGACCATATCGGCAGATGGGTAGATTTTAAAAACGCTTACAGAACAATGGACATGCCCTACATGGAATCTGTCATGTGGGTTTTTAAACAGATGTACGACAAAGGGCACATTTACAAAGGCCTTCGTGTCTCCCTGTATTGTCCGCACTGTGCAACACCAATTTCTAATTTCGAAGTGGCAATGGACGCCGACAATTACAAAGAAGTTCCGGATGCTGCCACAACTTATAAGTATAAAATCGACAAAGACACATACATCTTGGCCTGGTCCACAACGCCATGGAACAAAATAGTAACACCGGCACTTGCCGTTAATCCCAAGCTCACCTACGTAAAAGTGAAACAGGGGAGCGAATATTACATTCTGGCCAAAACGACGATCAAAATGCTCCAAGGAAAATATGAAATAGTAGAAGAGTTCAAGGGTGACAAACTTGTAGGCACTAAATTCGAACCTCACTTCGACTATTACAAAAACAAAATAACAAAAGACGAAAAAGCTTTTATAGTAATCCCGGGCGACTTTGTAACTGCAGACGAAGGCACCGGTGTTGTAACAATTGCCGTTTACGGCGAAGAAGACCTAAAGGCGATGCAACAAAACAATATTCACATAGAAATGCATGTAGATGAAGAAGGAACAATAAAGAGTGATGTACCAAAATTTGGCGGATTATATTATCTAAAAGCAAACAAAGCAGTAAACGAAGATTTGGCAAAACGCAACTTAATATACAAAGACGAAGAACTTTTGCACAACGTGCCGCTTTGTTGGCGTTGCCATACCCGTCTTTTCTATGCACCGCAAAACGCCTGGTACGTAAATGTCCAAAATCTCAAAGCA
>DATIHT010000080.1:0-8515 GCA_035480415.1 Saccharimonadales bacterium (SeqCode)
AAATTCAGCAGTTGTTTGTTGTTCTGGAGTGGAATTAGCCATGATGCAATAATTATACACTATATTTTGTGGGAGCACAGGGATTCGAACCCTGAACCGATTGCTTAAGAGGCAATTGCTCTACCGTTGAGCTATACTCCCAAAAATTTAATTTTTGGGACGTACGTCGACCTTGTGTCGACATACTCCACTAAGTTTAGATTGTGCGCCTGAAGAGATTCGAACTCCCAACCACTCGTTCCGAAGACGAGTGCTCTATCCATTGAGCTACAGGCGCAAAGCATTAACGCAGCCTGTAGAGAGATGGATATCAGAGAATGCTGATCTCCATTGAGCTACAGGCGCAAATTACCCTACAATTTTATCACAATACTGAATTTGAAAAGGATTTTTTACTCGACTTCGTCGTCGAGTTCAGCACCCAGGGGTGTTGGAGTTTCATCCGGATCGTCATGATGCAAGCCCATACTTTTTAGTGAATCGTCAATGTCTGGAGATTCCGAACTTGTAGCGTCGCCGGAAAATGGGTCTTCTTCACCAAGAACAGAAGGGGGCACGGCATCAATATGTTTTTTGTCTTCCTTGTCTATTAAATCCAGATCCTGGTCTGAAGGCTCTTCTGGTTCTGTCGGTGCATCACTAGCAATATCTGCAGGTATTGCACTGTCCAGCTCGTCGTCCTTCTTCTGATCGTCTTGCGGATCTTGTATGTCGTCCATTGTTAGTATTTTACTAAGGCTAAAAAATCAAAGCAAGGTATTGACTTAAAAGTCCTTTGCGTCGTATCCAACCTTGCAGTATTTGTCTTCGTGTTTTATCAAAAGCCATGCGTTTTCGCTCTTGCCTGGCGGGAATCCCTTGGTTTTAATCAACGCAAAAGACCCGTTTAATTTTTTACCCGCAAGACAAAATTTAATCTCACCCTTTTTTAAACCTTCTTGCATTGTCTTCGTCCCTTCTTTAGTATCTTTGATCTGCTTGCGTACTCCCTTTGAAATTTCTACTTCTGCAATATATGTTCCCTTATCCCAAATCTTAACTTCCCCGGCGCCATATTCTCCTTCGGGGATTGTTCCTTCAAAATTACGATAATCTAGATTGTGATCGTCAACTTTAAACCCCAAGCGTTTTACCTTATTGTCCAAAGTAGGGCCCTTTGGGACAGACCAAGAAGCCAAAACGCCGTCAATTTCCAGGCGGAAATCGTAGTGTTTGCGTATAGTGTCGTGTTTTTGAACAACAAAAACTAAATCGTTCATCTAGAATTATTTTAACCCTAATACGCGAGTTTGTCTTCCGTATACCAATGACATAAAATTTAAATATGAAGCCAAAGACTATAAAAGTACTTCTTTATTATAAGTACGTAAAGTTGAAAGACCCCAACGAGGTAGAAAAAAGCCAGAGAGAACTATGCACGCGCCTAAATCTTGGTGGCAGAATTTTGCTGTCTACTGAGGGAATAAATGGAACTGTAGCCGGGCTTGTAAAAGATGTAGATGAATATATAAAGCAAACAGAAAAAATTGAAGCTTTTTCTAATATGGAGTGGAAAGTATCTTGGTCGGATGAGCAGATTTTTCCAAAGTTAAGGATTAGAGTTCGTGACGAGATTGTGACTTTGGGCCTTCGTAAAGGAGGCGATGATGTTGAAATCAGCAGCAAGGCAGACTATATAGAACCTGAAGAACTATTTTCGTTGTATGAGAATAGTCAGGATTTTGTAATTATCGATGCCAGAAATAATTACGAAGCAAGAGTAGGAAAGTTTAAAGGTGCAATTACTGCACCGATTGATAATTTTAAGGACTTTCCCAAGTTTGCAAATGGTCTTGAGAAATTTAAGGATAAAGAAGTCGTTACATATTGTACCGGTGGGGTTCGCTGCGAAAAAGCATCTGCTTACCTAAGGCAAAAAGGTTTTAAAAAAGTGCGTCAGTTGCACGGTGGAATCCACGAATATGCAAAGAGAACTTCAGGGAAATATTTTGAGGGAGAGATGTTTGTTTTTGATAAACGAATGCTAATTCCTGTTAATTCTGTTAACCCAACAGTTATCTCCGAGTGTAAGTACTGCCAAAAACCAATTTCAAGATATGTGGATTGTTCGTATCCAACCTGCCATTCACTCTTTGTTTGCTGCCAGGAGTGTCAACAGCTTTATCAAAGCGCTTGTTCCGAAAACTGTATTAAACAACTCCAAATTCAAACAAATAATTAGTTAAAATCTTAGTTGATTTGATTTTGTATTTTAGGCTAATCTAACTGAGGCTTAAAGATAAATGCATCTTTATTTAATTTACTTACTTTAAGTTTAACAGCGTATACAAACTCGACAAAAAAGAAGCCATACATAAAAACCGTATTTAAAACAGCCCAGAATAACAAAACCCTTGAATTATTTTTTGTATAAAAAGCAGCTATTATGCAAAAAAGAGTAATAGTACCCAAAATAAAATGTGGAAAAAACAAAGAAACGGAAGGAGTGCTTGACCCGTTTGCACCCTTAGGTGTTGTTTTGTAAACCAATCGTCTGCCGCTTATTACTTGCAGCAAGGCTATAAAGTATATAGGCCAAACAGCAACAGAAAGTAATTTCCCCATCGCATGAACCCCAGACTCATTTTTTCTGTCAATATTAAATCTTTGTACCCAGATCGACATTAAAGTATGCACAGTAAGCAGCGGGACATAGAGCACCAAAAGATCACTAAAAACCATAGAAGTAGCATTTATACCGAAGAAAAAATAAAGTGAAAGCAATAAAATACCTATGATTTGTCCAAGGCCATAAAAGTAGTACTGTTGGAGCCAAAGATAATTTAATGCGTGATTTATTTTCATTTTAGTAATAAGTCTGGGGCTTTGAGTAAATAGGATATGAAACAGGCCATAAGCCCATCGCATTTGTTGGCTAAAATACGCATCCCATGTAGAAGGACCTTCACCAATTGCAAGTATTTCGGGCAGATAAACACTTTTCCATCTTTTGGCATAAAATTTCATACCGGTAAGATGATCTTCTACGATATGACCGGCATAGCCTTTGATGTCTGAATGGGCCTTGACCCTGATTGTGTGGTTGGATCCAATAAAAAGCGGCATACCTTTTCCGTATAATCCTTTTTGAATCGGTCCATGAAAATTGAATGCTTGCTGGGCAGCCCCTTTTGCAATCCATGATTCATTATGGTTACCGTATATCTGCGGGGAACCGACAAAGGCAACCTCCTTATCACGGAAATACCCGAGCGTTTTTAACAAAAAATCCCTGCTCGGAACAAAATCCATGTCTAGCTGGGCAACCACATCATATTTTTTCGAGTGCCTATCAAACCAAGAGTTGTAGTTGCCTGCCTTAGTCTTCATTTTGTAAATCCCCTGTTTTTGATTGTATTTAAAAATACCTTTCCTGGTGAAATGCTTTACTCCTAACTTCCTGCAAAGCATCTTTACTTCTTCGCTATCGCCTTCGTCCAATACCCACGTGTCGTGCCTATAGTGAGCACTAACCATCGCCTTTAGTGTTTTTTTAAGAATTTCCACTGGTTCCTTACTAGGGACAAATGCAGTTATGAAAGCAACTCTTAAACCTGGTTTTGGCTCAATATGCACAGGTTTTTTCATTGCTAAAATATTGTCCCAAAAGAAGATCTCGTTTGTAATTTGGTACCAGACTACGTAGCTAAGAAGGGAAAAAAGAAATATATCGAAAAAGTGAAAAATACCCGTGAAATTATGAGGTATATGCGCAGACGAAAACCAAAAAAGCGCAAACACGAAAGTCAGCAAAACAGCTCCAAAAACCAAAAAGGCAAATTGGAACCAGTCGCTTCTATTTAAGGCAGGAACTTTTTCTATTGTGATTGAATTTTGATTCATTTGGACAAAAACCCGGGCAGAAGTTGTGAAGGGAAATTGTACTATAAGTAAGAGAAGTTATCAACTATAGGTCTTGTTTGATGCTATTTATACAATACTGACTGTTGCACTTCATTACTCTAGTATTTAATGTTAAAATTGCCAGTGGGCCGAGGTGGTGGAATGGCAGACGTATAACACATGATTGACACTGCGTCTTCCAAAAAGTAAGCTTAAAATGTGCGCAATAAAAAATGGACAGAGGGTCAATTGCGAGAGGCAGCAAAGGATTCTACCAGTGTTAGGCAGGTCTTACACAAGTTAGAATTAAAAGAAGCTGGAGGCAATTACACACAAATTACAAAATACTTAAGCTTTTATGCTGTTGATATAAGCCACTTCAAAGGAAAAGGCTGGAATAAAGGACTTAGGGGTATAGGTCAGCCAATCCTAAAACTGGAGGAGATTTTAGTCGAAAACAGCTATTTTCAGAGTTTCAAGCTAAAAAAGCGCCTATTTACAATTGGATTAAAACAAAGACATTGCGAAGAATGTGGCTGGGCAAAAATGTCTGACGATGGAAGACTTCCACTTGAATTGGATCACATTAATGGAGATCCAAGAGATAACAGGCTTGAAAATTTGAGAGTATTGTGTCCTAATTGTCATAGTTTAAAACCGACTCATCGTGGGAGGAATAGGAAATCATTGACGGCTCGGTGGTGAAATTGGTATACACGCAACACTTAAAATGTTGTCCGCGTAAGCGGGTGTGGGTTCGAGTCCCACCCGAGCCACCGCAAAGGAAAGTTTACGTCGAGTGAAAACGAGACGGGGATTAGCTCAGTTGGCTAGAGCGCTGCTTTTGGGAAGCAGAGGTCGAAGGTTCGAGTCCTTTATCCCCGACAGATGTTTTTGAAGCTGAATCTTTAGTAGACTGTTAGCAGAAATCCAACTACCAGATTTATTAATTTAACACCAACAACTGTTCCAAGAATGATCGGTGCTTAGCCTTTACAGGAAATATTTACCTGATATTGAGTATCTTTCCCAGATGAAACAAAAGGCAATATAGATTCTTTCTTTCCAATGTAAGCTTCACAATCGCCACTTGTAAAAAGTGGCTTCGTGGGTATCGACGTTACAATTGTACTGCTGGTTTGCCACCCATTTTCATTCATTTTCTTTATATAGAATTCATAAATATTCGTCCACGGGTCGGTAGTTTCAAATGATATTTTGGCAGAATGAATGCATGCTTCTTTAGGAACAACACAAATGTCTTTTTTATACTCGACACTCCAGTAATCTGCCTGAGGGAACCTGGGTATGTTTGAAACCGCATTCACATTTAATTTATTAGGTACAACGGCAGGAAGTTGAATGTAATAATGGTATGCATACCAAACGGCACCGACAATTATAAAAAGTAACAATATACCAACAAAACCAGATCTCACTGTATTTTATATTAACAGAATTAAAAAAATATTCCGATTTTCCCCTCTTTAATTAAATTGTAGGCTTAGTATAATCAACAAAATGAAAACGAAGCATGAATAAGGCTTACCTACGGCTGTTTTGCGTAAGCTATTTAATTCTGTTTTTAGAACTTCTCCTAATCAGGCTTGTCTCCACAGAAATCCGCATTTTTGCTTACCTTTCTAACGTTCTTCTTATTTCTATATTTATAGGCGTAGGCATGGGAATGCTCATTAAACGCCCTCTGAGTCTTTACTTAAGTGCAGTAACCCTTTTTGTAATACAGGTGGTACTAACCATGAAATACATTGTAAGGTTACCCAACGTAGAGTTTAAATTATTCTCTGGCATTACAGAACTCCTGGCTCCGCTTTCTAATTCGTACATTTGGTTACAATCCGGAACCTATTCCAAATCTGGAATCATAATCGGACTTGTTTTGACTGTTTTTTTGATAGGACTCGTGAGTTTCCTTTTTGTTCCGCTTGGACAGTATCTGGGAGGTATTTTCAACAGGAGCAAAAACCCAATAGTTTTATATTCCATAGATGTCTTAGCTTCACTTTTGGGAATGTGGACTTTCCAATTTTTATCCGCAGTCGGAGTTTCTCCCTACTTCGGGTTATTTGCAGCATTGATCCTGTTGTTCTTTTTGATGGAGACAAGCTACGCCAAGATTATTTGTCTAATTTCCATTTTCGCATCTATTGTTCTTTTAGTCCCGAAAGAAGCTAATCAACCTTACGAAAAGCCTGTTACTTTTTGGTCACCATATCAAAAATTGACTCTTTCTCTTATTAAAAATCAATACGATTATCAGGCTGGCGGTTGGTATTTGGAGGTTAATAACGTTGGTTATATGGGCCTGCTGGATTTGTCACAAAAAGGTGTAGCAAAGAGAGAAGATTTACTAAAGGAGCATTTTGGCCAGAATTACCAACAGCTGAAGTATGCAAATCAGTACGATTTACCTTACCAAATAAAGCCAAAAGCTCAGAACGTCTTAATAATTGGCGGTGGTGCCGGAAATGATGCAGCAGCAGCCCTAAGAGCAGGAGTAGGCAATATTGATTTAGTAGAAATAGATCCAATGATTGCAAAAATCGGTAAAAATTATCATCCAGAAAAACCATACTCCTCAAAAAGCGTTAAGTTACACACAAACGACGGCAGGGCATTTTTAGAATCGACTCACAACAAATATGACATTATCATCATGAGTCTTGCAGACTCACATACAACGACCTCCAGCTTGTCCAATGTACAACTTGATAATTATTTGTACACTAAAGAAGCACTAACAAAGGCAAAGGACAGTCTAAGCGAAAATGGCGCTTTGTTTTTGACTTTTGAAGTAACCAGACCCTGGATTGGCGGCAGAATCCAAAACACCCTGACATCTGTATTTGGCAAAAAAGGTGATATTTTTGAAATTAGAAGCGATGGTGCCAGCGGCTGGGGCGGAATAATGTTTATAGAACCCAAGGATGGCGGAAGTATATTACCTTCACTTGGGGACGCGAACCTTGTTTCATATTTGTCTCAAAATTCAAGAGACTATAGCAACCTGGCTCCCAATTTGCTTACAGATGATTGGCCCTATATTTACCTGGATAAGCCTCGTATTCCGATACTGCATTTAATAGTTGCTATTATTTCCTTAAGCGCGCTTTCACTTCTGATATTTAAATCAAAGTACATAAAATTAACAAAAGTTAATTTACCGCTTTTTATGCTTGGAGTCGGCTTTATGCTTTTCGAAATTCAAAATGTAGCCCGTTCTGCTTTGGTCTTTGGCAATACCTGGGTTACCAACCTTTTTGTAATAAGCGGAGTTTTGCTCTTCATTTTGGCTGCAAACTTAGCAACACTGAAGAAATTAATTTCGGAAAAGCAGGCTTTTGTAATATTGTTTCTAACAATTCTGGCCCAGATAATTATCCCTCTTAATATTTTTAATAGTCTTCCATCCGTACCAAAAATAATAGGCGCTATGCTCTTTCTAACCCTGCCACACTTTTTTTCCGGAATTATTTTTGCGTCTCTTTTTGCAAAAGACAAGGAAAGATCATCGTTTTTTGGCAGCAATCTTTTAGGTTCGGCACTCGGAGGATTTTTGGCTATCTCGTCTTATCTGCTAGGGCTCTCCAGCTTGCTATATGTAACAATCTTTTTTTATTCTGCCGGGTTTTTGCTTGCAATTAGAAAGTACCGCCTATAGAGGGTTGTGTGCAAGCTTAAAAACCTTTACTCCATTTTGAATATCCCAACTATTTACAATAGTAAAAGGTGAAAAACTGGAAATTTCCCACACGTTATAGCTTTTAATCGCGTCCTCGCTGTCTCTTGATATCAGATAAATAACATCGGCGCTTGGATAGCTTTCGACATTCTGAGGGTTTTTACCATAGACAGTCACCAGGTATCTATAAGGCATTGCTCTGGTATCACCATCCAAAGTAGCGGCAATGTTAAAATTTTTGGAATTATCCGCATCGCTTGAAACAAGCCTGGAAGCCTTGCGAATTCCGGGTAAATTCCAGCCTTTTGGCATCGTGTAGCCGTTAGTATTTGAAAGATCCAGGTTTTTAAAATATCCAAAAAACAACAGAACCAGA
This sequence comes from Saccharimonadales bacterium (SeqCode), assembly GCA_035480415.1. Classification (GTDB taxonomy): domain Bacteria; phylum Patescibacteriota; class Microgenomatia; order Curtissbacterales; family GWA2-41-24; genus DATIHT01. The sequence goes on from DATIHT010000080.1 coordinate 7,962, forward strand.
AAAAAAGACAGTAAATAAATACCACCACTTGGTTGAGCTTTTTTGTACAAGGAAGAGACAACAAAGCCAAAAGTAAGTGCAATGGGAACGTAAATTATTGCAAAGTAATGAGGTTCGATACTGCCGGCGTATAAATTTGCAGCCAAAAATCCAACGAAAATTGTAAAAATAAGAAAAACCACCGGTTCTTTTTTTTGAATATTTCCAACATTGGCAATTACAAATAAAACGACAGCTAAAAAAGAACCAATTAACAACTTGCTTGATGACAAAAATATTGCAGAAAGAATTTTAAAAGAAGTTAAAATATGAAAAAACAAATAACTTAGCGAAAAAATATTGTCTCCCTGGGTCAATTGTTTAAAAAACAAATTTGTCACAAAAAACTCATGTCTTAATTCAAAAATTATTTGCGGTGAAATAGTCAAAACAAAGGCTGCAAGTACTACAATCAAGCTTGTCATTTGTTTCTTTTTTAAAAGGTATAAAACAGATACTACAATCAAGACAGCAGCAAGGTAATGAAGCTGGAACATTACGCCAAGGCATATTCC
>DATIHT010000081.1:0-20001 GCA_035480415.1 Saccharimonadales bacterium (SeqCode)
CGGTGAAATAGTCAAAACAAAGGCTGCAAGTACTACAATCAAGCTTGTCATTTGTTTCTTTTTTAAAAGGTATAAAACAGATACTACAATCAAGACAGCAGCAAGGTAATGAAGCTGGAACATTACGCCAAGGCATATTCCGCACAAAACCGGCCACAGGTAAAATTTAGAATTTACTGTTTTTAAAATCGAATATATAAAAAGGGCGCAAAAAAACGGTATCATGTGAGGATTTGAAGGAGCTCTGGATTGTGAAATTAAATAAGGATTGAATCCATACAAAGCGCTTGCAACTAGCCCAGACTCATCATTTAAGAAATTTTTGCCAATCAAATAAATTAAATAAACTGTCAAAACAGCCATAATTGCAGTTTCTACAGCCGGGCCAAGTGGGTCAAAGCCGGACAAAAACAAAGCCGGGGATAACAGGTAATAATACGCCGGCCCCAGATATAGGTTTCCAATGTTGTTGTACGGACCGATTTTTGGACCCAAAAAAGTAATTTTATGGGTTTTCATCATATTGGCAACGGCAAGAAAATCGTATCCCTGATCACCGGAAAAAGTTGTCAGTGCATCTATTCGCCAAAATCGTAAAATCGATGAAATTAGTAAAATTAAGAGAAATAGCTTGAAATATTTAGGCTTTTTTTGAATCATTAGCAGTATCAAGAATATCACCATTCTTTTTTCATTACAAAGACGCCAAATATCCTTAGGGGGTTGTCTTATATCCCATAATGTGTAAAAATGAAAGTTAGCTCCAATTGCTCGGGAGTTTTTTTAAAGGAGATGAAACATGGTCAAAATACAAAGAAAAGGAATAAAACTTGTTGAACAAACTTCGTTCAAGATAACAAAATTTATCGGTACCCCGACCTCGATTATTCTGCACACCATATTTTTTATCGCAATTTTTGGCCTTAAATTCCTAGGAGTAGGCACAGACAATATATTGCTTGTTCTAACTACCGCCGTTTCACTGGAGGCTATTTACCTTTCTATTTTTATCCAGATGAGTGTAAACAGAACAGCAGAAGCCCTGGAAGAAGTTAGCGAAGACGTCGAAGACATTCAGGAAGATGTTGAGGATATCCAGGAAGACGTCGAAGACATTCATATAAAGACCAAAAAAACCAAAATCAGAAAAAAGAAATAACCTCGTGGGGTAAAATACATTCAATGACCCTAAAGTTTATCCAGATCAATATCTATAAAGGAAAATTTTTAGGCGAGTTAATAGATTTTCTAAAAGGGGAAAATCCCGACATTATTTCGGCACAGGAAGTAACTGCAGGATCCCTTAACTATTGCCAGGACAAAACAGCTAATTTGTTCGAAGGTTTAAAAAACGATCTTGGTTTAAACGGGGTATTTCATTCCGACATTAAAATTGTGGAGGACGAAAATGCACGGTTTGGTAACGCGCTTTTTTCCAAATATCCAATTCTCGATGCCAAAATCATAGTTTTAAAAGATTTTAGACCGGTTTCGGACTTTGAGTTTGTAAATAACACAAAAAATGTTTGGGCCGAACTTCCGCGCCATATGTTAGACACCACCTTGGATTTAAATGGTAAAAAAATTCATGCAATATCGGTACACGGAAGAAGAATTGCTCCTCCCGAAGATGACGAAGAAAATCTGAGACAAGCACAACTTATGGCCGACTACCTGAAATCCTTAGGCGACGAGCCATTTATCTTAGGAGGAGATTTTAATATGCCCGCAGGTTCTCAGACTATAAAAAAGATAGAAGGTGTGGCAACGAACTTGTTAGAAGGCGAAAACGTTAAGCAAACACTCAACCCTAAGGTTCACGAACTCGGTGAGAATGGTTTTGACGTAGATTTTATATTCACCTCAAAGCATTTCAAAAAAATATCTGTCGAAGTTCCCCAAGTCACAATATCCGACCATTTACCCATAGTAGCAGAGCTAGAGTTTAATAAATAAGTACGCCCTTTTTGTCATCCTGAACTTGGTTCAGGATCTTAGCAAAGATTCCGGACCGAGTCCGGAATGACACTATCAAGTGATTCTGATAAAATTACATCTGCGCGGGTGTAGTTCAATGGTAGAACACTAGTTTTCCAAACTAGATACGAGAGTCCGATTCTCTTCACCCGCTCAGGCAAGCGCCTGTAGCTCAACGGATAGAGCAGTCGCGTTCTAAGCGATTGGTTGGGGGTTCGATTCCCTCCAGGCGCACAATATTATATTTTGTTAACCGTGGTGAAATCTCGCTGAGCCATCTTCAAAGAAACGGCCTTTTTGTATTTTTTTAAAGCTTCGTTTAAAAGGGGAGTGTCTAGCTTTTTAGCAAGATCTTTAGTGTAAGTTAAATCTTTTGTTATCCACTCAACGGAAAAATTGATAGGGTTTGGCTCTTTCAGAAAAAAGTTCCAGGCGTTATTGGTGGCAACCCCTCCGGGCCTCTGGGCAAGAGCACTGCCAACATCTTTAATATTTAGCCCCACCTTTTTGGCAATTTTCATCATCTCACCAAAGCCTTGTATGTGAATTGCCTGGAGAGTGTTAAGAAGAAGTTTAAACCTCATTCCAGATCCGGTTTTACCAAAGTAAAGAACCTGCTCTGCAATTGCTTTTAAATCTTTGTCCAACAATTTTAGTTTCTTTTTGTCGCCGCCTGCCAAAAGTATCAAATGCCCGCTTTCTGCTCCTTGTCTGCCACCGGTTAGCGGCATATCAAAAAAAGTTATGCGTTTTTTTGCCGTAAGTCTTGCCAACTCGTCTATCCAGGCAACGGAAAAAGTTCCGCTGGCAATCAGCACTTTTTTAGGGTCGGACCCTGCAAGTATTCCATCGCGGCCAAGCCAGACGGCTTTAGAAGATTGGTCGTTTGCCGTAACTTCAAAAACAATATCTGCCTTTTCTGCAGCTTCCCTTGGCGTATCAACAACTTTTGCGCCGCCTTTTATCAGTGCATTAACCTTGTTTTTTGTCCGGTTCCAAACAAAAACTTCGCAACCGTTTTTTAAAAAATTTGAAGCGATTCCGGCGCCCATTATGCCGCAACCTATAACTGCAATTTTCTTCATGCGGATATAATACCTCAGGTTCGATTAGTTTGGTATAATCCATCTATATTTGGTGGTTGTAGCTCAGTGGTAGAGCATTTGCTTGTGGAGCAAAGGGTCGCGGGTCCGATCCCCGTCAGCCACCCAGATTATACTATTACAACAGGTTAAACGATAACTTACTCGAGTTGTAGACTTGGTAGTTTAGAAACTAAAGGTTGCACATTTTTGTAAGTAACCAGATATTTATACGGTCTATACAAAAGGGCAACTGGCGCATCTTCCATTAAAAATCTTTGGAAATCGGCATACAATTTTTTTCTGGCATCTTCATCTTGAGTTATCCTGGCATCCTCTAAAATCTTATCTATTTTAGGGTCGTTTAATTTGGTTAAATTCGTTTTAGTTTGCGTCGAATGCCACAGCGCGTACTGGTCTGGGTCTGCCGGAATTTTATCAACAGCAATAAGTGCCTGATAATTCGTCGGTATAGACTTTTCGTATTTAATCTCAACATCAACACCTAAATCACGCCAATCGCGCGCAACCGATTGGGCAACATCTTCGTACCCGCCAACGACAGAAAGTACAATCTTTGGATTTTTTACTTGAGACTTCGAAAGTAATTCCTTGGCTTTTCCTGTGTTGTATTCATAACGTTTAACTTCCGGATTGTATGCCCAGCTTGAAGGTGCAATTGGACCAGTTGCACTCTCTCCGTCAAAAGAGCTCTTGTTAATAGCGTAAGACAAAGCCTCTCTTAGATCAACAGAACCCAGAAGCTGATCGGAAGTATTAAAAAAGATAGTTACAATTTCGTCATCGGAGGCGCGCTTAGAAACACTAAGGTTAGGAAAATTTTCAAAAACCTTTCCGTTGGCAACAGAAGCATATCTCACATCGCCGATTTTAATGGCGTTTAAAAGTTGTGTTTGGCTGGAATAAAAATTAATCTCGACGCGCGGAAACCCCTTTGTTTTTGGCGTCAGTTTAATTTTCTGAATTGTGTCACCGCTCGTATCAATTCCACTAATTCTAAAATCGCCAACACCATAAAAACTTTTTGTTTTAAAAACCGGTTTGTCCAAAGCAGTTGGAAAAGAAGAAATAGGGTTTGGAAGCGAAAATTGTATTGTCTTATTGTTAAGCGCGGTAATGCTTACGTTCTTAATAGCAATTGTAATGTCCTTGGCATCTACAACTTCGTCGTTGTGCCATTTAAGATCGTCTCTTAAAAAAACTGTATAAACTTTACCGTCATCAGAAACCGTCCAATGAGATGCCAAAAGCGGTTGGGGGGTTCCTTTGGCATCCACAGTAATCAGAGACTTTGTCGCGAGGCTTAAAATTTCGGCAGGAATTGTGTCTATGGTGTAATTCCCAACATAGCCAATCGTCACAATATCCGCACGGGTTATTTTTGGCCAAAGCCTAATCAGGAAGTAAGATGAAATTATAAGAGTAAAAACAGTGATAAAAAACGGATATTTGTAACGGGAAATGTAAGCGCCTGCCAAGTGAAGCCAAAAACGAAATCTTCTGTTGCTATTTTTTACAATTCGCATTTACACCCGAACTAGTAATACTGCAAGCGCCAAAAAAAGGACAGTTAGAAAAACTGTGAGGTAAACAAAAAGTTTTTCTACTCCGCGCTTAGAACGATAAAATCCGGCGTCCGCGCCAAAAGCAGCTCCTATCCCGGAACCTTTTGCTTGCAATAAAACAACAATAATTAGCAAACATGAAGTAACTATTTGTGCACCCAGTAAAATATTTCTTATCATTTAGAAAGCCTTTCTATAATCTTAGCCATTTTGGAACTGTCGTGATAAACAGGGAAAGCTTCGTCTACCAAATCGCCTTCTATAATTTTATCACGATATTGTTTTAAATTTTCCGGATCGTACTCTACATACCTGTAATGCAGCTTTGGGGGAATCTTCGGACCAAAGTTTGTATTGACCAAAATTTTATCGAAACAGTCAGCGCCCACATGTGCAAAGATTGTTTTTATATGGTCCGAAACTTTGAACCCGAAAGTTTCAAAGGGCTTATTGGCAATGTTAATGACATAAATGCGTGTAGCTTTAGATTTTTTGAGTTCTTTTTTAATTTGGCTAACCAAAAGTACAGGCAAAACTGTCGAAAACAAATCTCCGGGGCCTGCAATTATGATTTTTGCATCTACAATTGCGCGTATTGCAGGCTCGTAAGCTTTGACATTTTGCGGATCCAGATGAACTTCGCTTAACGATTTGGTGCCGTATTTTCCAAGATCTATATTTTCTTCTCCGTAAATTTTCTTACCTGCTTTATTTTTGGCCCAAATGTTAACGTCGCCAACCGTTGCCGGCATTACGGTGCCCTTTGGTGAAATAATCCGGGAAAATTCTTCCAGCGCCTTATTTGTATCGCCCTTGCAAATATCTGTCAGTGCAACGAAAATCAGATTTCCCAGTTTTTGGCCGCCCAGGTCCGTATCTTTTCCGTATCTTTTCCCGGCAAACCTGTACAGAAAAAGATCTTTTAAAACAGATTCTTCAGCAGAAAGTGCAGCAAGGCAATTTACCAGATCTCCGGGAGGAGGCACAGCAAATGCCCGTCTTAGCCTACCTGCAGACCCACCGTCGTCTGCCATAGAAACAACAGCAGTTAAGTTGTAAGGGTAGTCGCGAAGTCCCTTGAGCAGCTGAGCTGTCCCGATTCCACCGCCAAGACAAGCCACGTTTTTCGTGTCCTGGGGGAGTTCCAGATAGTGCCTCAAAAATGTGCCAAGCATTGGCATATGTTAGCAAACATATGCGCAATTTTCCATCTACCATTTGTCGTTTGCCATTGAATTAAAAATTTATAAATTGATCAATTGAAAAATAAGAGAGCTTGTTTTATCACAAACCTCTAAAATAAATGGAAAATGGAAATTGGCAAATGGTAAATATTTTTGAATTTATTCAAAAATTATATGGAGAACCTTTTGAACAAGCGTGATAATCAGGGCCACGGTAACTAGAGTTTCCAGCTGGTTTAAGTACGTACTTGGCAATACAAAGCCCTGAAGATTCATACCAGGAAAATTATACGCGCTAATCGAAAAACCTGGTAAAAATTTACTAAGACCGAAAAATAAAACTATGTTCAAAACTAAGGACAAAAGACCAAACGTTAAAAAATTAATAGGCAGAAGAACGATGGAAAAAATAGGGCGGACTATAACACTTGTTAAAAACACTCCCGCAATTACAATCGCAATATTTTTTGGGTCGTTTCCAAGTGACATCGTGGGAACAGCGGTAAACGCAGCGTAGAAGGCAATTGCAGAAATAATTAAAGACCTTAAATAGTGCTTCATTCGGGCAGAAATAGTATTCAGTATTAAGTATTAAGTATTTTGTATAAAAAAAGCAACTAGACCCAAGGTCGAGGATTTGATTTTTTAACTCCAAGCTGACTATAATCCCGCAACTATGCCAGACAGAGAAACTATAATAACAAACGCCCGAGCTCTTCAGCCGTCTTCATTTGAAGAGCATCTGAATCCAGACCAAATATGGCCTGGAAACCAATATGGTGCCAAATTTGAGTTAACAAGGGCACAAACAGATACTTTAGATCAATTTCAATTAACAATAACAGGTAGTACCCAAGGAAAACCTAAACTAAGGAGAGATTTCGTAACCGCACTCGGAGAACCCCAAGCAGAATTTACACTGCGAAGACTTCGAAACGCAGTTTATATGGCATGGGATGCAAGCAGCCTTCCGCCAGAAGAAAAAACAGAAGAAGTTTTGCCAACCTCATTCGGAGTTGACGGAAGCTTAGCATTTCAAAAATTTATGGAAGACCCTGAAAGTATTTCCCCAAAGGAAAGACTACTAGTTGGACTGGGCCTTGCCAAAGCATCCTTTAATTTACCAGATGGTGACCCAGCAGCCAGCAAAGCTCCAGTGATTCTCAACACAGGACTAGAATTGACAGCTCAAGCTATGGGACAAATTGCAGCCGACAAAAGTATCTCAGAAAGAGAGAAACTGTTGATCTTGAATTTCATTAACAGACAGCTCGATGTATCTCAACTTCCCTTATCAAAAGACAATGAAAATCTCAGGGGCGCAGCCAAGGTAACAATACAGCACTTCTTCCTGCTTGCTGCAAGTATCAAAAGCGCCATCGACGAACGAAAAGAAGAATTGATGGAAAACGTTTGGGACGGATTTTCTCTGGCAGCCGCAGCAGTGTGTTTGTCTCGTGCACCTGAGCCACTTACGACTCCGCTTGAACAGGTTAAGTATCTAGCAGAAGTGGGCGGAGGTACATTAGACGCTAACCAGAGAAGAAATGTTGCTTTTATTTTTGCAAAAGATTTTGCCAAAAAAACAGATCGCTCGAACGATAGTCAGTTTTCTTTGATTTTAGATTATTTCGCAAAAACAAGAAGCGATCATGATGCCGCCCTTCAGCTAGGAGCAGAAAGAGTAAAGGCGATGCTCAAAATGGATAACCCCTTCGCCTAAATTTGATCCTACTTAGAAAGCATGTCTTTTGATCTCAAAAGCCTGTGGTAAGTATTTGTAAATCTGTGGGCCTCGTCGCGCAGGGCTTGTGCCAGTTGCCTCGCGGCATTTTCTTTAGGTAGGGAAATTGGCGTATCGCTCCATGGTACGTAAATTTCTTCAAAGCGTTTTGCCAGCGAAACTACAGTTGTTTCGTAGTTATATTTTTCCACCATCGAAAGAGCAGCATTAAGCTGACCGCGACCGCCATCAATAATCATTAAATCCGGAGTGGGCCAATCATTTTTAACACGTCTCGCGATAACTTCTCTCATCATTTCAAAATCGTCCGGCGTATTTTTAAACTTAATTCTAAACCGGCGATACTGAGATTTGTCGGGCGCGCCGTTTGTAAAAACCACCATCGAACCGGTAGCCAGCGTTCCGGAAATATTGGCAATGTCGTAGCATTCTATTCTCCTTGGTACTTTTGCCAAACCTAAAACGTCTCGCATTTCAATAAGCCTGTTCATACGAAGATCGTCTACCAAAGTTGGCCTTTCCAAAAACTCTCTGGGTGCTCTGTAGGTTGTTGTTATGTACTGTAATCTTTCGATCTGTTTTTTTACCTCTGCCGCCTCCTCGTAGAGTTGTGCTTTAGAAAGTTCACTCATTTTTTTGGTCAGTTCTCTTATGAGTTCATGGCTTTTACCCGAAAGCAGCTTTTTAATTTTGCCAATGCTTTGTAGATAATTTTGCGCCGCCTCTTCAGAAGCGTAAGGGTTCGGACAAAGACCTAAATGAACAAATAAACACGGGGCTTGTGCGCGTTTGTGATGGCAGTACGGAAATATTCCCCTGATCATTCTTAAAATTTGTCTGGTAGTCTTGGCAGAAGGAAACGGACCTTTTAAAAATACCCCGCGTTTTGGTTTTTCTTTTCTGGTCGTAGAAATCAAAGGAACAGGATCGTTTGAAATTTTTATGTAAATTGGGCTTTTATCGTCTTTTGCGTCGATATTATAAAAAGGTTGGTTTGTCCGAATAAGTTCTGCTTCCAAAAGCAATGCTTCAAATTCGCTAAAAACTTTGATGTGTTCTATTTTGGCAATATTTTTCACCAAGAGATTAGTCTTTGGCCCAAGATTTTTATTGGAAAAATAAGAAGCTACGCGTTTTTTTAAAGATACCGACTTACCCACGTAAAGGAGTTTTCCTTCTGAGTCAAAATATTTATAGATACCCGGAGAATCAGGAAGCTTCTTAATTTGAGACTTTAGAAAAACACTTTTCACTAGAAATTGGTTGTGTAGAAAATAGAAATTTGTAATTGAAGTTAGAAATTAGAAATTGGAAGAAGACTATTTCTAAACTTCCATTTTCTATTACTAATATCCAATTTCTAAATAACTAATTTCCGAGCCAAACTATTTTACTAAATTCTCGGTCTTGGGGCTCGTCTTAGGTGAAATCGCCTGTACAGATAGAATCCGCCAATTACAATAAAGATTGCAACAGCAACCCCAATTATAAAAGTTGGTGAAATAAATAAGTTATAAATTGGCACAATTGTAGTTTTTGCAACTACAAATTTATCTGCAAAAGCCAAAGTTAATTCTGCCGAAGAATCCGATAGGAACTGGTTAGTTTGCAGCCTAAATTCCACACTGCGCTTGGCATACGGCGGCAAAATGGCGAAATTCTCATCTGCTTGCGAAAGTACTCTAAGGTTTGTGAGCAAGCTAAGTTTAGTATTAAAAAACGAAGTCTTGCCAACATTTTGAACTTTCCCAAAAACAATAATTGGAACGCCAGAAATTATTTTAGGAGGCACACTAAGGTCTAGCTGAGAATCCAAAGTGCTGTCCGGCAACTCTTGCGAAAAGTTCAAAAAAACACTTTTCTGGCCTTCGTTGTCCCGCCTTTTATAAGCACCTGGAGGGTAAGGAGCAACAGAAGAAGACCCTCGTTGTATAAAAGTTACGTGGTTAAAGTCCAGTTTATTAAAATAATCCAAGCCGCCGGAAGTTGAACCCCATGTAGGGTCTACCTGGACCCAACCCAGTTGATCGTCCCAATATTCGGGCCATGCATGCAAAACATCAGCGCCGGCAGACAAAGACAGAGGTCTCAGCCTATCGTTTTGTGTATAAGCAAAACCTTCTACTTCTCTTGCAGGAATATTAGCAGCACGAGCCAAGGCGATGAATAAATCTGTAAACTCCATGCAAACAGATTCCCTTGGAGTATTCAGCGCATCCACGGCACCTTTTCTTTCCAGTTTTGGGTTGTTCAAACGGTCCTGGCTGTAGGAAAGATAACTGGAAACGTAGTCATATATTTTTTGTGGCGTTTTAAGTTCCGCTGCTTTGTCGCCAATCAGTGGATTGTCTACTTCCCAATATTTTTGGGGTTGTAAATAAAGGTCCCGTTGTTGTTTTGAAAGCTGCCCGTCCAGGTTTCTAAAAGGCTTGCTAAAAACTTCAACCGAACCGGAAGCTGTAATATCCAATCGCTGTTTTGGTAAAAGTCTATACTTTGCAACAAAGTTTCCATCCGCATCAACCGCAACATCCATAGGAGCCGGGTCCAATTTATCAAGCACAATTTTTTGATAGTTATTATCCGGTGGCAGAGTAATTTGTTGTGTCTGGGTCGTTAAATTTTGGTTTTCCAAATAGTAATTTAGCGAAAAAGAAAAGACCTGTTTTTCGCCAAAGGACATAGCAATACCGGATTTGGTAAGCTGGTCGCGATCGAAACTAAAGCTTTGGCCAAAAGTACCCTGAGATGCTTGTTTTGCTTCCGGTACTGCAAAAGCAATTGGCCCGAATTCTTTAGGCACATTAACTGTTGCGCTGTAGTCGCCAATATCTCCCGAATCCGCAACTTTAGGAATAGAAACTTCCCAAATTTGCCCGGATTTTGTGGCAAGTTCGGAAGAAGTGTAAGAAAGCGTCCATGGCAAGGTTTTACCAATACCAATTACTCTCTGATTAAATTTAACGGAAATAGAAGTAACATTATTTTCGAACTTAACATCAACCGGCATCGGGCCAACACTGTCCTGTGCCTTTACGTTTTCCACTTTTGTTGAGCCTATTTTAAGTTCGAACTTGTCGGCGTAAAAGTTTGCGGTATTATTTTTAAGAACTATTTGTTGCGTAACGTCGGTCGCGCCGGAAGGATTAATAGAATACTGGACCTTGTAGTCTGTTGTAAATTCACCCTGGGCGTAAACTTTTGAGGACAATAGAGACCAGAGACCGGAAAGGAGCAAGAAAAAGATCAGGAGGCGGGCAAAAAAACGCATCGAAAATAGTATCTAGTATTTGGTATTTAGTATCAAGTATCGATTATTTCGAGGAAAATTCTTTTTGGAGATAATCTCCTGTGTGCGAACCTTTAACTTTAGCAACTTCTTGCGGGGTGCCAACAGCTACTATTTGTCCGCCGCCGTCTCCACCTTCCGGGCCAAGGTCAATGATATGTTGCGCGTTTTTAATAACATCCAAGTTATGCTCTATAACAATAACCGTATTATTTTGAGCAACCAGGCGGGTCAAAATAACAAGCAGTCTCTCAATATCTGCAAAGTGCAAACCCGTTGTTGGTTCATCCAGAATATAAACAGTCTTACCTGTTGCCCGCTTGCTAAGCTCTGTTGCCAGTTTTATTCTCTGCGCTTCACCGCCGGAAAGAGTTGGTGCCGGCTGGCCTAGGTGGATATACCCAAGCCCGACATCGTAAATTGTCTCCAGTTTAGTTTTAATAGGCGGAATGTTTTCAAAAAACTTTAAGGCTTCCTCTACTGTCATATCCAAAACCTGCGAAATATTTTTCTCCTTATAATGAATCTCCAGCGCCTCCTCGTTGTATCTTTTACCTCCACAAACTTCACAATCTACATAAACATCCGGCAAAAACTGCATTTCTATTTTTACCTGGCCTTCTCCTTCGCAAGCTTCACATCTACCGCCTTTTACATTAAAGGAAAATCTGCCTACCTTGTAACCCCGAATTCTGGCGTCTGTAGTTTGGGCAAACAAATCGCGGATATAAGTAAATGCACCAGTGTATGTTGCCGCGTTCGATCTTGGTGTTCTGCCAATTGGCGACTGGTCTATAAGAATTACTTTGTCCAGATTCTCAACTCCCAAAAGGCCATCGTGTTCACCGGGTTTTTGGCGTGAATTATAAATTTCCCGCGCAAGTGAGTTGTACAAAATGTCGTGGATAAGTGTTGATTTGCCCGAACCCGAAACGCCGGTGATACAAATAAACTTTCCCAGCGGAAACTCAACATCTATATTTTTAAGGTTATGTTCGCGGGCGCCAACCAAAGTTAATTTCTTTTCGTCATCAACTCTGTTCTCTAAATGGTCAACCACAATTTTCTTTTTACCGGACAAATATTTACCAGTTAGCGATTTAGGGTCACGCATAATGTGTTGAGGAGTTCCCTGCGAAACAACATTTCCGCCATGTTCACCCGCAGCCGGACCAAAATCCAAAATCTCGTCCGATTCCATCATCATTTCCCTGTCGTGTTCGACAACAACAACAGTGTTGTCCAAATCCTTTAGCTTTTTAAGAGTATTAATAAGTCTGCTATTGTCCCTTTGATGCAATCCGATAGAAGGTTCGTCCAAGACGTACAAAACCCCGGATAGCCCCGAACCAATTTGCGAAGCCAGGCGAATTCTTTGCGCTTCTCCGCCGGCAAGAGTATTTGCAGTTCTGTTGATTGTTAAGTATTCTAAGCCGACATCCAAAAGAAACTGGGACCTTGCCAAAAGCTCCTTTAGAATGGATTTCCCAATCGTTTTTTCTCTTGGTGAAAGTAGCTTCTCATCCTCTGACAGATTTTTAAGAAAATCCCAAAAACTACGAATACTGAGCGAAGAGACATCAGCAATCGATTTTTCGTCGACAGTTACGGAAAGAGCCTCGGGCTTAAGACGCGAACCCAAACAGGTGTCACAAGTGTCTATCCTCATGAACTTTTCAATTTCTCCCCGAACATATTCCGACTCGGTCTGGCTGTATCTGCGCTCAAGGCTTGTTACTACACCCTCAAATGTTGTGTCCCAGGTAATTATTTTGCCAAACCTGTTTGGCCCCTTAACATGATAAATTTCAGCACCAGTACCGCTTAAGATAATATTTTTGTGTTCTTCAGGCAGCGAACCCGAATCAAGATTTACGTCTATTTTATGTTGTCTACAAACTTCTTCCAGAACTCTCCATGACCACGAATCTGTTTGCACAATTCTTGCCCATGGCAAAATGGCACCTTCTGCAATAGAAAGGTTTGGGTTCAAAACCAAATCCGGATCTACTCTCCTTATTGTTCCAAGTCCGTTACAGGAAGGGCATGCACCATGCGGAGAGTTAAAAGAAAAGCTTCTGGGTTCAATTTCCGGCAAGGAAATATTGTCCACAGGGCACCAAAACTTCTCACTGTACATATGGTCCAAAAGTTCTTTTGGAAACTCCGGAATATCAAAAGATTTATCTAAAATCTCGGCAATAATCATGGTTCCTTCTCCAAGCGCCAAAGCTTGCTCCACAGATTGCGAAAGTCGCGGTTTTTCTGCAGGCAGCGTAAGCCGGTCAATAACAGCTTCGATAGAGTGCTTATTTGTCTTAATAAGAACGAAATCTTCACTAATGCTCTTCATTTGTCCGTCCACCCGAACAGTCCTGTATCCTCGCTTGGCAATATCGCGGAATAAATCCTTAAATTCACCCTTTCGGTCTTTAACAACAGGGGCAAGGATCAAAACTCTTGTTGCTGGCCCTTTACCGCTTTTGCCAAGCTTCTGAATCTCGTCTACAATTTGATCCTTTGACTGATGTGAAATCTCCCTGCCGCAAATGTGGCAGTGAGGATGCCCGACTCTGGCAAACAAAAGCCTCATGTAATCGTAAATTTCGGTAACAGTACCAACTGTCGAGCGTGGATTGTGAGAAGTGGATTTTTGGTCGATAGAAATTGCAGGCGAAAGGCCTTCTATGGAATCTACATCAGGCTTGTCCATTACGCCCAGAAACTGTCTGGCATAAGAAGACAGAGATTCCACGTATCTACGCTGGCCTTCAGCATAAATGGTGTCAAAAGCCAAAGAAGACTTACCAGAACCCGAAATGCCGGTAAAGACGACTATTTTATTTTTTGGAATTTCAACCGAAACATTTTTAAGGTTATGCTCTCTAGCACCCTTAATGATGATTTTGTCTTGCATAAGGAACTCAAAATTTTAACACTAAAATCAATAGTCATTCAAGGGCGTAAGTAGTTCAAAAGATGTATTTAATATATAATTTGGGGATTATGATGGAGTTCCCAAGCAGTAGCAGCTACCTAGCTCATAAAGATGAAAAACCATCATTGGTGGGGGAGTTAGCAAAAAACACTGCTATTTCTCTGGGTAGCGGTATAGCAACAGATGGAGTGGTAAGAGCCACAGATCTTGCAAGCGACGTATTTAGGGGTGAAAACATAGTAGATTGCGCTCTTTCTAATTTTATCCACGGACCAATTTTACACGACGTAAGTAAAGATATTGCCAGTGGAGCTGGAATCTTTTTAATTAGTACAGCACTAGCTGCAGATTCTTTTGCAAGAGCAATTCAATATGCACGTGAAGGCAGCAGAATAAAAGCTCGGCTTATGGGTGTTTTAAGCGGTATTGAGCACATAGGTGGATTAACAGCAACAGGTGTATATATCGGCTCACAAATAGGTGACCCATTGGCAGTAGTTGCTTGTGGGGTAACAGCTGCAGCAATTGGAAGCGCTACCTTCTACGATCACATAGACGAGATCAATTTAAAAGGAAAGCCGAAACTCAACGAGTAGAAGGCAAAATTAAAGATCAAAAAAGTTCTAACACTAAAATCAATAAAGAATAAAAGGCGTTGTTTATTACTTTTCAATGTTTTGTACGGGTATGGAAAAGCCGCCGAGTAAACCGGCTCCTGCTCCGATTTTCGAACACATACTCAAAAATTGTCTGCGTGAAGTTTTATTATCAAGGGGTCTGCTATACATTGTACTCATTCCATAAATATGTCCAGCACCCGCACCGATTATAAGACCAAGAAAGGCATACATAGTCTTTAGTGATGCGTCTCTGCGCGAAAGATTAGTGGATTGTATTTCAAATGATTGGACTCCGTTTTCAGGCATTCGACCTCAATAATATCACTTGATCTCTTAGAACTGCAGCTTTTTCAAAATCTAAAGTCCTGGCAGCATCTTTCATCTCGCGCATTAAAACTTTTATCAATCTCTTCTTATCATCGGCAAGCAAAGAGCCTTCTTTTGCCCGTTCTATTGCAGATACCATAACAGAATCCTGAAATATTTTTGTCTTCTCTAAATTAGCCTGCGCCCTGTCTATTAACTTTTCCCTTATTGGCTTGTCGATAGAAATTGGAGTAATACCGTTTTCTTTATTGTATTTAAGCTGAATTTTTCTTCTTCTTTCAACTTCATCAATCGCCCTTTGCATCGAACCGGTAATGTTATCTGCATATAAAATAACCTGCCCTTCAGAATGCCGTGCTGCTCTGCCCATTGTCTGGATTAGGGCAGTGTCCGAACGTAAAAAACCCTCCTTGTCCGCATCTAGTATTGCAACCAAAGAAACCTCGGGCAAATCCAAACCTTCACGAAGTAAGTTGATCCCAACCAGAACATCATATTTTCCAAGTCGCAGATCATCCAGAATGTCGCTCCTGTCCAGTGTCAGAATTTCGGAGTGAAGATACTGAACCTTTACACCTTTTTCTTCCAGGTATTTAGAAAGTTCTTCTGCCATCCTCTTTGTAAGAGTGGTAACCAAAACTCGTTGATGTTTTTCAACCCTTTTTGCAATCTCTCGCATCAAATCTTCTATCTGACCTTTGGAAGGTTTGATGGTAATTATCGGGTCAATCAGGCCTGTTGGCCGGATTAGTTGTTCGGCAACCTGCTCGGAAAGGTTAACTTCGTATTCGGCAGGAGTTGCCGAAGTATAAATAACCTGATTAATTTTTCTGGAAAACTCCTCGAATTTTAGGGGCCTGTTGTCATAAGCAGAAGGCAGGCGAAAACCAAAATCAATAAGCATGGTTTTTCTGGCGTGGTCGCCGTTATACATTCCATGAATCTGAGGCAATGTCATGTGCGATTCGTCAATTAGCATTAGATAATCTTTCGGAAAATGCTCCAGAAGTGAATATGGAGGATCTCCTGGTTTTCTTCCGTCGAAATGGATCGAGTAATTCTCGATACCCTTGCAATAGCCCAGAGTTTGCATCATTTCTATGTCGTAGTTTGTGCGTTGCCCAAGCCTATGCGCCTCCAAATCTTTGCCGGCAGCCTTTAAAACTTTCAATCTTTGGTCAAGTTCAGCCTTTATGGTCTCAATTGCTGCATATGTTGATTCATCTGTTGCAATATAGTGTTTTGCCGGATAAAGAAAAAATATTTCCGGTGAATCTATAGTTGTTCCGGTAACCGGGTGTATTACCTCCAACTTTGAAAGTGTGTTGTTATTAAAGGTGATTCTAAGGCCATTGTTTTCGTAAGCCGGCAAAATTTCTATATTTTCACCCCGAACCCTATAGGTGCCTCTTGCAAAATCAACATCGTTTCTTTCGTACTGCAGTCTGGCAAAAGCTCTAAGCAAATCTTCCCTTATCCATTCGCCACCCACTTCCAGAGTTATTCTGGCGTTTTGATATTCAACAGGGGAGCCCAAATTGTAAATTGCAGAAACAGAAGCAACAACAATTACATCGCGCCTTGTGGCAAGTGCGGCAGTGGCAGCGAGCCTTAACCTGTCTATTTCCTCATTAACTTCGGTTTCCTTCTCTATATATGTATCCGTAGAAGGTTTGTACGCCTCCGGCTGGTAATAGTCGTAATAGGAAACAAAGTATGAAACTGCATTTTTGGGGAAAAACTCTTTAAATTCCTGGTAAAGCTGGGCAGCCAAAGTTTTGTTATGAGAAATTACCAAAGTTGGTTTTTGGACGTTTTGAATAACATTGGCAATAGAGAAAGTTTTGCCGCTGCCGGTAACACCCAAAAGAGTCTGGTGCTTGAAGCCCTTGTTAACACCCTCTGTTAACGCTTTTATAGCATTCGGTTGGTCGCCTGTTGGTTTGTAAGAAGATACAAGTTCAAATTTCACTGAACTTTAATTATAAACTATTTGTTATTTAGTTGGAGAAGATAAGAGTTTAACAGTAAATCGGTGCGCATCATTATTTTTACTTACCAGTGTTTCTATTGGCGAATTAGGAGATAGTCTCTGTGGGTATTCAACTCTAGCATCAACAGGCGCTTTGAATTGATAAAATTTAAAGTGAAGCTCTTGCTTTAATCTTTGCCAAGGATTTAATCCGGGTATTTTGTAAGGATCAACAACCAGTTCCGCTTCGTGGTCTTTGCTCGGAGTTACCGTTCCAAACGCCAGAAAAAATGCATCAATAGAATCACTGCTACCATCCACCAACTTAAAGGTAACCGATTGAGCGCCTTCCACACCTTTAATCATCTTAGTTATTGGACTTTTTACCGTTATTTGTTCCGAATAGTTATTGGCCCCAATAATTTCAACAACCGCCATGATTGCATTATACTTCAAGGCACAGTTTCCCTGTTGACAACTTCGGGTTTTCTTTGGTAAAGTAAATCCATGCCAACGACACTATACAGAAGACAAAAACAAATACTGGATTTCCTAAATTCTTATATAGATAAACACGAGCATGCACCAACTTTGGTCGAAATCGCCAAAAAACTTGGAGTAAGTTCTCTTGCCACAGTACACGAACATCTTGAAACATTAGAGAAAAAAGGTTTAATCAAAAGATCTGGTGGGGTATCAAGAGGAATAGAAATAATAGACCAAAAAATTGGCCAAATTGTAAAAGGTATAGAACTTCCACTTTTAGGCTTTATAGCAGCAGGTTCGCCAATAGAACCTTATACAGACCCAAATGCTACATTTCCGGTTACGCCCAATATGGTGGCACCAAACAAGAAATCTTATGTATTGCAGGTAAAAGGTGAATCTATGATAGACGACGGCATTTTAGACGGCGACTTTGTAGTTGTAGAAGAAACCAACACAGCAAGAAACGGCGATATTGTTGTTGCCATGATAAACAATGGAGTAGTTACACTAAAACGATTTTTCAAAGAAGCCAACGGTGTACGTCTGCAGCCAGCAAATTCCACCATGCGTCCAATCTTCGCCAAAGAAGTTACCATCCAAGGCAAAGTTGTCTCCGTAATTCGCAAATACAACTAATACTCTTTGGGAACCTTCATTGCGATATTGGCCTGTGGTAAGACCTTATCTAAATCCACATCTACCTTATCCGCATCTTCCCTTTTTTTGTTCGTGTCAAAGTAAAATGAACCTAATTGATAAATACGATCAGCTTGGTCTAGTTTAAAAACAGTTTCTGTCATAGGGATAAAAGCTCTTCCTTCCTTGACCCTCAATATTATGTAAAGCCTTTCTTCAAACCACTTGGAAACAAAAAGATTATGTTTTGTTCTGTGAGTACCAAAATAGGTGTTATCTCGACCTTCAGGTAAAGATTCGGAAAACTTGGCATACGTACCAATTGGTGCTTGTACATATTCCTCGAGAGGAATTACTTCTACGGATTGAGGTGGCTCCGAAACAGCAGGCATACTCATAGGCTGTCTCCTTAGGAGCTTATTTATCAATTGGGCTGCTCTTTCCATTTGTGGAGGCACTGGGATTCGAACCCAGAACCAATCGCTTAAAAGGCGATTGCTCTACCGTTGAGCTATACCTCCTGATTATTCATTTTAAACCTAACGTAATCGCGACCTGCGTGCGATTTTAAAAAGTTCTCTCTTTTTATTACTTCTGTTCTTGTATTAAAAGTTTCCTTATAAACTAGTTTCCAGGGCCCCTTATTTTTAGCGGTATAACTTTTTGGGTTATACAATAATTCCTTGTTATGTCTTTTTAGTCTCTTTTCAAAATCGCTTGTCTGGCCAATGTATATTTTACCCGTTGTTTCGCTTTGAATTACATATACTGTAAACATACCAGAACCAATCGCTTAAAAGTCCGGCGGAGCCGGATCTACCGTTGAGCTATACCTCCGAACGAAGTGAGGAGGATATATCAGACTCGACGAAGTCGAGGGCTGATTTACCTCAGCTTAGTAACTTCAAATTATATCCGATTTTATCTTGCCCATCAATTACTTAAGCCTTACAATAGAGTTTCATGAACTACGTTGACCTAATTATCCTCATTGTTATTTTGTTTTTTGCCAGAGAAGGGCAAAAGCGCGGGTTTTTGGTACAGCTTTTCGACATTTTGGGTTTTTTAGCAGCACTAATAGGATCCTTAACTTTTTATCAGTACGTTTCGCAAGCACTTACCACTCTTTTAAATGTACCGCAAATTGCAGCGGATCCTATCGCTTTTCTTTTGGTTTGGTTATTAACAGAATTTATTTTCTTTAACATATTTGCAACTCTTTTTCGAAAAGTCTTCAGCAGCCAGGCAGACAAACCGGTCAATCGCTATTTAGGTTTTATTCCTGCCACCTTAAACGCACTTTTATTTGTAGCCTTTGTGCTGTTATTTGTCGTGTCACTTCCTATTAGTACTCAAATTAAAAAAGATATTTTTGCCGCCAAAATTGCGCCTGTTTTAATTGACAACGCAACAGCCATAGAAAAACCTTTTAATAATATCTTTGGACCAATTACCAAACGTAGTTTTACGTTCTTTACGGTTT
Organism: Saccharimonadales bacterium (SeqCode); assembly: GCA_035480415.1. Taxonomy (GTDB): domain Bacteria; phylum Patescibacteriota; class Microgenomatia; order Curtissbacterales; family GWA2-41-24; genus DATIHT01. Next base: position 19,328 of record DATIHT010000081.1, read on the forward strand.
CGCCCGACGAAAAAGAATGTCAGCCACTTGGTTTTACAACAAACAATGTAAGTGTTGACTACAAAAGCGAACAGACAATGTTTAATCTGGTTAACCAGGAAAGACAAAAGGCAGGCACAAAACCGCTTGTCTGGAACGAACAGATGGCCCAGGTTGCCAGAAATCATTCCACGGACATGTTTGCCAGAAACTACTTTTGTCATTATTCACCCGAAGGCAAAGATGTAGGGGATAGACTAGCTGCGGCAAACATAGACTACGCAGCAGCCGGAGAAAACCTTGCCTACGCACCAGACGTTACACGCGCTCACAATGGCCTTATGAACAGCCCAGGACACAAAAGAAACATCCTGGACCCTGCATTTACAAAAGTAGGAATCGGCGCAATCGACGGCGGGGTTTACGGCAAAATATTTACACAGGTATTTACTAATTAAGATTTTTCTCTTGCGTATTTCTCCAAACGATACTTTCGGTCTCCAAAATAACCATTCACCTCTGGCCTAATAATCGGCATGCCAAGAAGTTGACCTGGAAAAACCGTGTAGGTGCCATATTTACCGTTCACCTTGTCTAAAGTCGACAAAAGTGTTTGTCTGCGTCTGTCCCACGGAAAAAGAGGAGTAGACATATAATCAGCACTTGTTAACATTCCCAAAGTTATTCCGCAAAAC
>DATIHT010000082.1:0-17694 GCA_035480415.1 Saccharimonadales bacterium (SeqCode)
GCTTTTTTTAGCTTATCAAGGGGCTCCATTGTGCTTAGAGTATACAGTTAAATGAGGCTATGAATCAATGCAAGTACTGATCTGGAGGAGGAGAAAAACTAACCGGCGAAGGTGCATTTTCAGCTGTTGGCGATTTCTGCATTCTTTTAAAATGCCTTAGTTTTTCAAAAACCGAAAAGTCGCCCAAATTCCTCTTGAGGAGTCTGGCATCAAAAGCGTCACCTCGAGCCAAAACAACTTCAAGCGAATGCGCAAGATTGTCAATTGTTACTCCATAAACTTCACGTATGTCATTCCATGTAAATTCACCTAACTCATTGATTGATATTGCCTCTGCTTCAAGCAAAGAATTAAGAAGCACTGCTTCACCATCTAGATATACTTTTCTGTCTTTTTTATTCCTGTATTGAAAATCTTCATATTCGTCTGCTGCTATTGCTAGTTCTGAAGCAAAAATCGCTTCTAATTGTTTCGTGTTCAATCCCATTCTTCCTAATACAGCATGTCCAATTACTGTTGCACTCATTTCATTCATAAATGTATATTCCCCCTGAAATCTTTCTTCGTCCTGGGGTCTTCTTATTAGAGCATGCATAGTTTCATGTCCATCGTAGCGGTAGGCATAGCCTTTTCGCAGCTCATAAGCACTTTGGCGCCCACGGTGTTCAACATCAACAACATCCCTGATCAAGGGTTCACGAATTCTGTGAAATTTGTCAAAAAATGGTGGTTCCAATATAACTATCTCTGTACCATACTTTTCTCTCCACGTTAGTTGGCATGGATAGCTGTTACCCGTTAATTCCATTGCTGCTGTTAGACCACCGTCTACCTCCGTTATATCGTATCTAATTCTCACATTCGGTCTTACCAAAATAGGCTCTTCTTTGAAATCTCCACTAATATAAGTGTCCACAACTCGGTCGACGAATGGTTGATGCTCATTTGTCATTGCTTCATCTAATGTTCCAACGTGGCCACTCATGAAATATTTTTTATTGTGACGTCGATCCTTGTATCTGTCGTACGGACCTATTACTGCCATTATTTTTGTCATAGGAGAGCCCAACCAAATAGCCTCGCTTTCCTCGTAATTGCCGTCCAGCAAATTTCTGGCTCTCGCTATCAAATATCTTTTTAAGATGGGGTCTCTCGTGTAATAAGCTGCGTCTTTAAGTTGTTCGCTGACTTCGTTTAATTGTGGACCAAATGCTTCATGATATGGGATTGCTGTCAGTTGACCCTCAGGATCTCTTCTTACAACTGTGTACTCAGAAAATATATCAGGATTTGTTGTATTTGCTTTTTCTATCTGATCATCAGACACATTCGGAGGATATGGATGAGTGTAAGTCTGATAAACGTAAGCCTTGGCAATGGAACGAACTGCGCCTGCGAGCGTGCTCAATGTAACTCTCTCTATTTCAGGGAGGGGTCCATGGTCAGGATGATGTTCCCTGGTAGGCGCGGGTTGATATTGTATATAATCTCGTCTGTCTACAGCCATAAAAATAATTCCCCATGAGGGGCTTTACAAGGCACGTATTTTACTACATTTAAGGGCAGAAATATAGTGTGATTCAATTTGAGAAATTTATTTTGGACAATTTTGAGTCAAAAGACTTAAAAATTTCGTAGGATAAACTTTCGTTAAGGAAATTTTCCCCATCTTCGTAGCTTCCCTGAGACAAGATTCTTATAAATATGCTTGACAAGCTTTCTATTCCAAAGAATATCTTCGAGAAATTTGGCCAGGAAATTCCCCTAGATTGCTTAAGAGCTCCAATTTGAAAATAATAATTAAGTGTTATGGCATCTCCTCTTAAATAATCAGATCTTATTTGGCTAGTTCTTGCAAATATCCACTCTGAAAAACACCAGCAAATATGCATGATTATCATTGCTTCCAGATCTTTTTGATCAATTACGCCCTTGAGTACTAAATGCTTACATTGTTGAATCCCAGAGACGATGCTATTGGATTCGTCTAAAATCGGGAACAGTTCTTTAAGCCTTGATCTTGATCCTTCATACCGATGAAGTTGCCTTGCAAGCCCGTATAACAACATCAGATAATAATTGCCTTTCCTTAGCAAATCTTCAGGGTACGATTGTTGAAAAGAATTTTCAAATATTGCCTGAAAAATTGGCAGCAATAAATTATCAAATTTATAATCGATGGATGAAAGGAAGCTCATCACACGAGAGCCAGATTCTCTAATTGTTTGGTCGTCTGATGGAATATGTTCAGTTGAAAGTAACGCGGTTGCATTAATACCAGCAAAAATTATGTTATGTATTGAACATACTTGAACCGTGTTCATAGATGCAAAACTGTCCGGTTTTTCGGACAAACTATTAAAAAGAACCTCGCTCATTTCTTTTGCTTTTTTAGTGTAATAAGAATCCTTAATACCTACAAATGCCAAATATGCCATTTTTATTGAAAAACGTTTATCTAAATATCTCTCGTAAGGACCAACTAGAAATTGAAGCGTGGAGTTTTGGGTCTTCAACCAAGCTTGATCCATCTTTTTATAATCTCCTTTCAACAGAGAATCGCCTACAACTCCTAAATAATTAGATAAATTTTTGTCTTTTACAATTAGCGAAGCTTCTTTGGTGAGTTTTGCTATTTTCTGAAGGTTATTTTTATATTTTATATGGTAGGGGATAACTTTTATCCCATTTGCGGATTTTTCTACAACTGTATAAGGTGAAAAAAATTGCGGATTTTTTTTAGCTTTTTCTTCAATTTGAGCGTTAGTGAGATCAATTGGATAGAAATGCTTACTTTGATTATCGTTATTTTCTTGTTCGGAATAAATGTTTGCAACTAAACGGGTGGCTTCTGTCAGAATTGGTAAAGCTTTTAGTTCGTCTTCAGAGAGTTCGTTGAAGATGGCTTTTTCTACCTTAAACTCTCTAATTGAGTTTTGGGATTTCATTTAACTTCGAGGATTCGGTACTTCGCCTTAATGATGGGCGTAGTCACTTCGACAATGTCACCAATTTTTGCGCCAAGCAAAGCTTGACCAACTGGAGATTCGTTGGATATTTTTCTTTTTGCAGGATCCGCTTCCATTGTACCTACAACAGTAAACTGGTCAGTGTGTCCTTCTATTTCAACAACTATTGTTGAGCCAATCATTACAAAATCTGTTTTTGCTGCTTCTTCAATTACTCTAGCGCCGTGAAGTGCCGCTTCGAGCTCTGAAATCCTGGCTTCCAGTAAACTTTGTTCTTCCTTTGCTGCATCATATTCGGAATTTTCTGCGAGGTCTCCAAATTCTCTGGCACGATTTATTCTGTCAGCTATTGCCGGCCTAAGAACCTTTGTTAACTTGTCGTATTCCAGAGTTAAGTCTGCAAGTCCAGTCTTGGTTAGCAGAAATTTTTTGGACATTGGGTACATTGTTTTTTTATATTGAGACGTTATTTTACTTCTAAAATCATAGGTGGTCAAATTTTAGAAATTTTTACGTGCGTTGATGTTAAATCATATTAGCGGTCTCGAATATGCGCTGTATTTTTTATTACATAATGTTTGTGAGAAATCTTACAAAAATAGATCAGTGTTGATGTGAAAAATTGCTTCTGCTAGAATTGGCTTGGATTTGACGCGGCTCCATCGTCTAGTGGCCTAGGACATAGCGTTCTCAACGCTAGAACACCGGTTCGACTCCGGTTGGAGCCACAGCCGCACTCCGCGTGCGAAATTTTTTAATTTCTAATTTTTAATTTCTAATTAATCATTAGATTGTTAATACAATGAATAAAGTTTTAGCCTGCATCATTGCTATTGTTCTGGTTTTTTTAATTCCGTTTAAGGTTTTAGCTACGGATTATAATTTTCCACCAACAACCGACGGTCAAATTGCCGATGCCCTTTCGCGAATTGTTCCCGTTAGGTTTTTAGAATCGAACCCATTATTTTTTGTTATCTCCATCAAAGAAGACGTAACAGGCTTCTTTAAACCTTCGTCTGCAAAAAAAGCTGAGTTTGAAATGATTGTTTGTGGAAAACGAATAAAAGAAGCGTACACTTTGTCTCAAAAAAGTGACGTTAAAAATACAAGCAGAGCACTAAAGCTTTACTCCGACAGAGTAGATGCGATGATTAACCAGCTTAAGCGGGCCAGATCGCAAAACCAGGACACAGAAAATTTAGTTGGAGAAATGGCAGAGAATCTACGAATCCATGAAACTTTATTGGCGGCAATAAACCATGAAAACATTGGAGATGCCTACGACTTTTCGGCAAACTTTGACGCTGCTGTTTCTGCTCATACAAAAGCTGTATTTGCTTTGAATGACATTCAGCCTGGAATAAAGGATCGCTTTGTGCTTACTAAGGAAGCGAGTGTTTCTGCAACACCGGCACCTTCACCCTCTCCATACTTGGAAGCGACTCCCTCTGTTAAACCAAAAAGAATAATATATTAAAATTTTAAATTTCTAATTTTAAATTTTTAATGAAATCTTAATGTTTAAATTTCTAAAACCAATAATTTAAACCAAAAAGGGTATAAGTAATAATGCGACTATGTTTATTATCTTAATCATGGGGTTAATTGCAGGACCGGCTGTATCTTTATAAGGATCCCCTACTGTGTCTCCTGTAACTGCTGCTTTATGAGCTTCTGAACCTTTACCGCCAAAGTTTCCTGATTCTATATATTTTTTAGCATTGTCCCACGCTGCTCCACCCGTTGTCATGGAAAGCGCCACAAAAATTCCAGAGACGATTGCACCAATTAGGAGACCACCAAGGGCTTTTGTGCCAAGCGTGAAACCTATTAGTATTGGGGCAACGAGGGGAATTAGCGCAGGCACAACCATAAGCTTTAATGCTTTTTGGGTAACAATATCTACTGCTTTGTCGTATTGAGGTTTGTCCTTGCCTGTTAAGATTCCGGGAAATTCTTTAAATTGTCTTCGTACCTCATCAACAACTGCTGCTCCCGCTATACCAACTGCTTCCATCGCGTACGAAGCAAAGAGAAATGGCAAAGATGCGCCAATTAGAAGACCGACAAGAACCTTAGGGTCGGACAGGGAAAAATCTACATTCAGGCCTCTTGCTGCCAACTCCTGAGTATATGATGCAAATAGGACAAGCGCAGCCAGAGCTGCTGATGCTATTGCGTAACCTTTGGTTATTGCCTTTGTCGTATTTCCAACTGCATCAAGAGGGTCTGTGATATCTCTTACTTCTTTGGGCATATTGGCCATTTCTGCAATACCACCAGCGTTGTCCGTTATCGGACCATAGGCGTCAATTGCCACAATTATTCCGGTTAGGGACAACATCGAAACTGCTGCAATTGCAATGCCGTAAAGACCAGCAAGCTGATAGGCAATAAGAATTCCGGCACAGATTACAATAACCGGCCAGAATGTTGACCTAAGTGAAACTGCCAATCCTGCAATCATGTTTGTTGCATGGCCAGTGGTGGAAGCTTCTGCGATGTGTTGGACCGGTTTAAATTTGGTTGCTGTGTAATATTCTGTAATTAAAACCATAAGGATCGTGACAAAGATCCCAACAAGCGACGCAAAATAAATATTGATTGGATCAAATGTACCGTTAGCGTTGGTCATAATCATGGTTGCTGGATAAAAACCCAATGCAGAAAGCGCAGCAGCAACAAGAAGACCAACATAAAGCGCTCCCATTATGCTTTTATTTCTGGGGAGTTTAACGAAAAATGTTGCGACTATTGTTCCTATTAAGGAAACTGCACCAAGCACCAGCGGGTATAGAATGACACTAATTGAATTTGGAAAAATCAATGATCCCAGAAGCATTGCAGCAACCATGGTTACTGCGTAAGTTTCGAAAAGATCTGCGGCCATTCCGGCACAATCCCCAACGTTATCCCCAACGTTATCGGCAATAACTGCCGGATTTCTTGGGTCATCTTCCGGAATTCCGGCTTCTGCTTTTCCTACTAAATCTGCTCCGACGTCTGCTCCTTTTGTGTAGATTCCTCCACCAAGCCTGGCGAAAATGGAAATTAGAGAGCCGCCGAATCCAAGACCAACAAGACCAGCTAAATCTCCGGTTGCACCATAAAAACCGGCAACTGCCAGGAGCGCTAAACCGGCAACAAGTAACCCTGTTACTGCCCCGCCTGAAAATGCCATTGAAAGTGCTTTTGCCAGACCCAATCTTGCGGCTTGTGCTGTTCTAACATTGGCCCTTACAGAAATATTCATACCAATGAACCCAGATGCTGCCGATGCGATTGCACCAACAAGGAAACCAACTGCTGCCGTTGTTGAAATTAATGTTGCTATTATCCCAAAGATTATTACTGCAACTACTGCAACGACCATATATTGTCTTTGAAGATAAGCGCTGGCTCCCTGGGCGATTGCATCTGAAATTGCGCGCATCTTTTCGTTACCTGCGTCTGCTGAAATTATTCTGAATGATGTAATTACTCCATACAAAATAGCTGCAGTTGCTGCAGCTAGGGCGATTGGGAGGCCTAAGGCTGGATTTAGATTTACCAGGTTCACAATGTGCGTATTATCGGTGATAAATTGGGGAAAAATCAAGTTGCAACCACTGTCATCCTGAACTTGATTGGGGATCTAGATTAAGATTCCGAAACAAGTTCGGAATGACAAAGTATATTTTGAGTGGTTAATTCGCTGGTTGAGGAGTGGAAAATTTCTCGACTTTTTTGTTTGACTTTGCTATCTCCGAGGTGGTTTTTTCCTTTGGAAGAGCTTTGGTGAGTGCTACTTTTAGGACTTCGTCCATGTGAGATGCAAAAATAAATTGTAGATCGCGTCTGACATTTTTAGGAATTTCTTCCAGGTCTTTTGAATTGGCCTTTGGCAATATTACTGTTGTTAGACCCGCTCTGTGAGCTGCCAAAACTTTTTCTTTGACTCCGCCGATCTCCAGTACTCTTCCTCTAAGTGTCACTTCGCCGGTCATACCTACTTCTCTTCTTGTGGGGATTTTGGTGAGTGCTGACACAAGCGCTGTTGTTAGTGCAATTCCTGCAGATGGCCCTTCTTTTGGTACTGCGCCTTCCGGAACGTGGATGTGTACATCAATTTTACTTAAAAATGTTTCTGGGATACCGAGAACTTTTGCCCTTGACCTTACGTATGACATTGCGGCTTGCGCTGACTCTTTCATTACATCACCAAGCTGGCCTGTGAGAATTAACTGACCTTTGCCTGGCATGGTAGTGACTTCCAAAAACAGAATTTCGCCGCCGGCTGATGTTACCGAAAGACCGGTTGTCATTCCAATTTCGTCTTTTTCTTCGGCAAGTGCTCTGGTGAATTTTTGTGGACCAAGATATGCAACTACTTGCCTTGGAGAAATTATGATCTTTTTGTGATCTTTGCTTGCCGCAAATTTTTTGGCAGCTTTTCTAAATATTGCCGCAACTTCCCGCTCCAGTTCCCTGACACCAGCTTCTCTGGTATATCTTGCGATTACTTCTTTGATTGCACTATCTGTAAATTCTATATTTTCTTTTGTTAAACCATGCGCTTCCCGTTGTTTGTCAATCAAAAACTTTTTGGCAATATGAAATTTTTCGTCTTCGGTGTATCCTGCGAAATTAATTATCTCGAGTCTGTCTCTTAGTGCCGGCGGAATTGTATCCAGGACATTTGCTGTTGTTATAAACATGACATCCGAAAGATCGTAGGGAACTTCCAGGTAATGATCGGAGAATGCGTTGTTTTGTTCCGGATCCAGGGCTTCAAGAAGTGCAGATGACGGATCGCCCCTAAAATCGGTACCGATTTTGTCGATTTCATCGAGCATGAATACGGGGTTTTTAGTACCGGCGTTTCTGATTCCCTGAATGATTCTTCCTGGCATTGCACCGACGTAGGTTCTTCTGTGGCCGCGAATTTCTGCTTCATCGTGAATACCGCCCAGCGAAACTCTGATGAATTTTCTGCCAAGTGACCTTGCAATCGACTTACCAATCGAGGTTTTACCAACACCCGGTGGCCCGTAGAAACAAAGAATTGGGCCCCTTATTTTGCCAACCAATTTGTGAACGGCGAGATATTCGAGAATTCTTTCTTTTACTTTTGGAAGACCGTAGTGATCTTCGTCTAAAACTTTGGCCGCCGCGTCGACATCGGTTACCTTTTTACCTTTTATCTTCCAAGGCAAATCTAAAAGCCATTCAAGATAGGTTCTTATATAAGACGACTCCGGATTGTACGAAGACATTTTGGCAAAACGGGTTAATTCTCTGTCTGCCCTGACACGAACATCTTCGGGCATGCCTGATTCTTTTAGTTTTTTCCTGAATTCCGAGATTTCTTTCCCGTCATCATCCTCACCCAGTTCTTTTTCTATTGACTTCATTTTTTCCCGCAGGATTGCTTCTTTTGTTACCTTACCAACTCTTTCTTGGGTTTCGGTATCGATTTTTGCGGAGATTTCTAATATTCTAATTTCCCTGGTTAGGAGCTCTGACAACCTTTCGAGTCTTGTTTTGGTGTCAACCATTTCCAGAATTTGTTGTTTGTCTGAAGTTTTCAGATCGATTGATGCCGAGACTATGTTGACCAATTGGTTTGGATCGTCTGTGGAGAAAATATGAATTGATGATTCCAGTGTTAGAGTTCCGCCCAGCTCACCATACCTTTTAATTTTGGCAAGAATGTTTCTAAAGAGCGCTTCGACTTCTTCTGTTTTTTGGGAAAGCTCTGGTACTTCTTCTACTTTTACAGCAAGGTAAGGATCTATTTGGGTGAATTCTTTAAGATAGACCCTGCTCATTCCTTCAACTGCCAGGTTATATTCATTGTCGACCTTCCAAAGTCTTCTTATTAGACCTACAGTTCCAACTGAATAAATGTCGTTTGGAGCGGGATTTTCTACACGCGGATTTTTCTGCGCAACAAACACGGCCAGTCTGTCGGTTGCCCAGCTACTGTCCAGACCTACTTTAACCTTTGGTCTGCCGACAGTTATTGGGACCATGGAAGAAGGAAAGACTACCGTATCTCTTAGCGGAACTATGGGAAGTTCGGATTTGACTCTTGGTTTTTGTTGGTCAGGAAATATTGCCATTTTTAAAAACTTTCTTACTTTTATTTTAACAGGTCGTTGCTGAAAAAATCCTGAGGAGTTTCCGGGATTTGTCTTTCAGTTGTTTTAACCCTTGTTAGCAATCAGAATACCATGAGTGCTAAGCTCTGTCAACCCCCTTATTTTTGATAAAAATGAAGATTCCAAGCAAAGTTGCACAGATTGATAAAACCTGTGCAACTTTGATTGTACCCACCGTTGCAGTATCGGTACGAAAGAACTCAACTATGAAACGGCCGGTTGAGTATAGGATTAAATAAAGTGCAAAAGTGCGGCCAGGTTTATTAAATTTTCTGGAAAGATTTAGAAGAAGCAGGAAAAACACAAAGTCGATTGCGGCTTCATAGAAAAATGTTGGGTGGAAATGTGTTGAGTTTATATATTGGATTGGACGATTTTCCGGAGGAATGTACACAGCCCATGGAGCTTGTGTTGGAGGGCCAAACCCTTCCTTATTTATATAGTTGGCAATTCTGCCGATTGCCTGACCCAATAATATTGAAGGTGCTGCAAGATCCAGAACCGATATTAAATTTATTTTTTTAATCTTGGCAACTATGTAAAAACCAATAAAAACTCCAAAAAGCGCTCCCCAGATACCGAGCCCTCCTGCTGCTATATTAAGTGCGGATATTGGGTTGTTTTTATAAATTTGCCAATAATCTAAAACATGGTAGAGGCGAGCGCCGGCAATTGAGAGAACTAGCGGCAAGAGTAGAACAGGGTCTTCTAGAATATCCTTTGGGATTTTGTACAGATAAGCTCGTTTTTTGGCAACGAACCAACCGGCAATAATTGCAAGCGCAAGAATAAAACCATACATATGAAACGTAAGGGGGCCGATTTGGAATGCTTTTGGAATCACTTCCTTATTATATATACAAAAGCGCAAGGGCAAGTGCAGCCATGCCAAAATCTTCAATTAGAGTAACTTTTGTTAGAGGTACTTTGAGGAAAGTGCCAAGACAGACACATTGAAATTTTTCCCTTTTTAACAACTTGATGGCAACTCCTAAACCGCTAAAGGCCATAACTGCTATCTCCAGAATCAACACCTGCCTTGATGAGGGACTGATAATCATTGCCAGACCAAAGGCAAGCTCGATAAATGGATATATATAACCGTAGCCAAAAACTTTTTTTGCTAAAAGATCATAAGTGGAATAGCCCTGAGCAAATCCTTTTATATCGATTAATTTAAATGCTGAAAAGACGAGGAAAAATCCAGCCATAAAATTAGCTATAAATTCCTTTGGGTTGAATGCGCCCTTAACAGTTATGATGAAGGACGTTAACAAAATTAAACCAAGTATTGTAAACAATGGAGCGTAAGATCCCTGAAGATTTGTTTCTACTTGCTTAGGATTATTATTCCCTGCATCCTTTTCTAAAACGAGATTCATTCCGCATTTTGGGCATCTTCCAGGTTTTTCCTGCCGCACTTCCGGGTGCATGGGACAAGTATAAGTAGCCATATTTATATTATAGAGTAGATGTAAATTCGGTGAGTTATTTTCTACCGATCCATGCAGTTTCCCTATTACCCTCTATTTTGTTAACAAGTCTGGCAAGCGTAAAGAACCAATCGGATAGACGGTTTACATAAATCAGAGAGTTTTTATTAATTTTCTCACTGTCCTGTAGATCGACAATAGCTCTTTCGGCTCTTCTTGCAACGGTCCTTGCCAGGTGCAGACCCGACCCTACTCTTCCTCCACCAGGAAGTATGAAATTTCTAAGTGGTGGGAGAGATGCTGTCATTTGATCGATTTCCTTCTCCAGTCTTGTTGCGAAGCTTTTTTTAACGCGAGGGATTTTTAACTTAACATCCAGAGGTGTTGCCAGATCAGACCCAAGAACAAAAAGCTCATTCTGAACGCGTATAAGTTTTTTTTTAATATGTTCGATATCGGAAGTACCAAACTCGGCAAGAGTCATTCCAATTCTGGAATTTAACTCATCCACTTCTCCGTAGGCTTTGATCCTAAGTGAATTTTTGTTTACTCTTTGTCCACCAAAAAGTGATGTTGTTCCACCATCACCAGTTTTTGTATATATTTTTAATTCTTTGGCCATTACCTTTAAACACTGGCAGCGTTTTTCAAATCTTTTATCTCTTGTGCTGATAGGCTTCTAAACTTCCCAGATTCTAAATCTCCTAATTGAATTGGGCCAATTGCCATACGTTTTAGAGATATTATGTGCAAATGGAGTTTTTCGGCCATTCTTCTTATTTGTCTTTTCCTTCCCTCATAGAGGGTAATTTCCAAGAGAGTTTTATTGCCATCGTTGGTGATGGTTTTTACTTTGGCTTCTTTAGTTTTCCCCCCGCCTGCATCGCTATGCGAAGCATTGCGGGCAGGTTCTTCAAGCTCTATCCCTTTTTCTATTCTCCCTATTTTTTCGCCTGTAATGCTTCCTATATATAGTACCTGGTAGACCTTGGGTACGTGGTATCTGGGGTGAGTAAGTCTGTTTGCCAGATCTCCGTCGTTTGTCAGCAGGATTAGACCTTTGGAATTGAGATCGAGTCTTCCTACCGGGTAGACCCGGCTTTTGACCTTTACAATATCCAGAACAGTTTTTTTAGCGTGACTATCGCTAACGGTTGAGGTTACACCTACCGGCTTATTGAGAATGAAATACTCCAGATTTTCTTTTGTTGTAATTTCTTTACCGTTTACTATGATTTTGTCTTTTTCGGGGTCTATTCTTTGGCCGAGGACGGCTTTTTTGTTGTTTACTAATACTTTGCCTTCTTCTATTTGCAGGTCTACTTTTCTGCGGGAAGCAACACCTGCGTGGGCTAGAAACTTATTAAGTCTCATTTAAGAGGAAACTTTTACTTCTGCTTTTTTGTTCGCAAATAATTGAATTAATTCAAATGAACCAAAAAATGCAGTCGTGTAAACAATGTCTCCTAAAAATGTTCCGCGAAAAAACGGGATGCCGGCAACGTAACTTTGCCAAAGGCCAATAATTGACCTGCTGTACATACCTTCTATCCAAACAGAAGCGTTTGTTATCAGAAAAAATTGAACCGAGCAGAAAAGAGCCGATCCTAAGATAGTTGGAGCATTTTTGTGATTTTTAAGCCAAATCCCTACAAAGCCGGAAATCACAAAGCTTATATAAACTGCAATTAGAGACACGTTAAAAATACCCAGTGGTGAGTAAAGATGCGTGAAATTAAAGTATGGGGTGCCAAACGGATTCACATAAAGCAACAAATAGTTTGATATAAACATTGCCAAAAGTGGAGCTATTATTGCCCAGCGTTTGTTGAGGTATACTCCGCCAAAAAGTGCCATTGCCGTAATTGGCGCAAAATTTGCAGCATGAGGGAGGAGTCTGAATATTGCAGCTAGTAATATAACTGCAATTGGTGCCATTAATTTTTGAATTTTATTTGTCACTTTTGTGAATCCTAACATAGTTTAGCCTCGATTTCTACTCAAGTATTTTCTTGTAAGTGAATATTCCAAGCGACATTAGCCCTATTATTAAAAAGGCTATTGTGCCCCAAGTTTTGAATGAGGATTTTTTTACAATTGTTTGAACATTATCCGCCGTTTTACTTCCCAGAATATCACCCTGCGGCGAAGGGCTGGGCGACGGTGATTGGCTGGGTAGAGTATCTGTGTTTGCTGTAAAAACTCCGGCCTTTGGGGTTGGCGTTGGGGTTGGGGATGCTATGGTTGGATTCGGTGTTGCGGATGGCGATGGTGAATTTGATGACGAACTGCTCGATGACGATGATGGGCTTGGTGATGGTGAAGGGCTTACGCTTGGAGCTGGCGATGTGCTGGCAGATGGCGTGTAGATTTTAAGTATCCAGCTTTTACCCAAAAGACCAATTACTGCCTGGGCCGTTGTAGTGGCATTGGACACGTACGTGCTACTCCCGTAATCGTACGCTGTAATTCCGCCATCTTGCTGCGATTGTTGGGAAATTAAATAGTTTTTCGCGCTTGTCGCTTGTTGGGATGAATTCATTCCCAATACGTTAAGTGCCATTAGAACCCATCCGGTTGTGTCGGTATCGGAGGTGCCGTAATATCCAAAGCCACCGTCCGAATCCTGATTTGCAAGAATATAAGCTTTGGCTTTTGTTATTGAATCATCGAGGCCTGATGTTGACATGCCATTATCTTTGGCTGCCTGAAGAGCCTGTATTGCAGCACTAGTTATATCTGCGGAAGTTCCGTAATAAGAACAACCCGGCGCGGAAAAGCTAAAGCCACCGTCTGTTGCATCTTGTTTGGATATCAAATAGCTTAAATCATTTTGTTTTATCGAATTGTCTGCGGTGCTTCCCGAAGCAATCAGAGCCAAAAGGCCAAAAATGTCATCGTTTAGTCCACACGTATCGCCGATTTGGCCGCCAGTGTAAAAACCCTGAAGATTTGAGACATAATTTGTTCCGCCGAAGTTTGTCGGATCACCGCCTATTGCCACGATTGCCAAAATTCTGTTTTCCCAATCTGTTGCCGATCCACCAGATGGAATATCGGTTAGTAAAAAATCTTTGAGTGATGTGCTTGGATTTTTGACAGTTGAAACATCGATACCTGCTGCTGTTATTGCAATTGTCGACCACTGGGATGGAGCCGAAAAACCTGTGTTTATCCGGCCAGTTGAATCTTGCTTTGACTTTAAATAATTTATTGCGTTGTCTGTCACCGTATCAGCTTTTACCATTGGGGAAATAACTGATGCCAATAGGATTACCGCCGTTATTGTTATAAATTTGATATTTGATATTTGATATTTGATATTCATTTATGATCCTTTGTACTCCCATTCAATGTTGTTGTTGGAATTTGCAGAAACTTTGCTACAGCCTTCAGAAGGTGAATTGCCATTAACTTTGTATACCCACCAGACAGAATTTGGGTTACCAATACCGTTTATTTGGTAAACAGCATTGCTGCCATAGTTGCTTTCGTATCTCATGTTTAGGCTTGAAATTTTTCCCTGATCTAGTGCTTTTGATAAAACATCGCATTGGTTTGACCCTTGAGGAACATCCACGTTTCCTGCCGATGCGCCATTAATTTTTAAAGAAACCTGAAATGTTGGCGTTTGGCTTGTGCTTGAAGGTGTCGGAGAAGGTGATGATTGTTGATTTGACGATTGGTTATTTTGTGAAATTGGGCTTTTTATCTGTGGCGTTGAGGTTGGGGAGGCTTTTGAAATTATTGTTTGAGTTTTTATTGTTGAGGATGCTGTAGGTGTCGGCGACGGCTCTTCCGACACTTGAGTGGTAGCAGATTGTACCTCTGGCGTTGTTTCTTTTTGAACAGTTTCTCTTTTAGGCGGATAAAGCCAAAATCCGAGTGCGATTAAAAACGACACTGCCGAAATTATTAAAAGCGGCGAAATATTTTTAAAAATGTTAGTTATTTTTTTCATTAAAAACCCCCATTTCGAGGCGAGGAGGTTTTTTCAAAAAAAACTTCCCAGAGAGGAAGTTAATGTTTGTTACTTCATCTCCTTTGCTCGAAGGACTATTAGTTCTAATCAAAGGCCTTCGACCCGGCTCCTCGTTTCACTCGGAGTAAACTCTTCACATCGAGCGTTGTTGAAAAATGTTTTGCAACGTTCGGTGGTTCAAATTTATATCGAGCGCAAGCGAGATAACGGTTGCGGCACAGCGTCTGATTTACACAGACTTCGGAACCTTTGATATTTATTGATCCTGAAATTAATTCGGGATGACAATTTTAAAATTTTATTTTTTTAAAATTATCAATTTTTAAACTGCTTACCACTTGGTAAGTTGTGTATTTATAATAGTATTATAAATTTTTGTCAATACTCTGATCCTAATAGTAAGTTTGGATCTATATGAATAATCTCTAATTGTGTTGCAGTACAGACTTGTTCTTGTTTAAGGCCAAGCCTCTCTAAAACTCTAATCCCTAAAATGGGTGAAAAATTACCTGGAACTATGGTCATAACTACCTCTGTAATACGAGCATTTCCCTCTATAAATGACACGGCTTTTTGAAGATTTATTGTTCCCGCATCTGTATTTAAAATCTGATTACAATAGTTTTGGCAACCGTAAATTTCTGCATGATGTTCAGGGAGAATTAAATCATTTGAAATATCTTTAAGAATTGGCTCAATTTGCGTTTGACCGCTTTCTGTCGTGAGTGTTAAATGGTACGTTTCAACTGTTCCGCTTGTACCCATTTCGATTAAATTCGCTGAGATATATTCATTTAGCTATTTCCCCTTGAATTTGCTCCTGTTCTGCTATTAAATTCATATTCTGGAATTTATTATCAAACCAATTGAGAATGGCATCAACTGCTTTGGGGATCCTTTCTTTTACTTGAAAGGCGGTCTTAGAGCTAAATTCTTGAATTTCTTCAGATAGGTCATTAGAAAAATTTCCAACGCTTAATAATTCTTGTGTAGTTTCAGCGGCGATTGAAAGAACTGGGATTGATTTTATTCTTTCAAGTACCTTTTCTATGCTTTCTCTGTTTTTAATAAAATCTGCAGCGAAGAAAGCTTCGATCCATTCGCCTGTAATTTCAGATTGTAAGTCATCCAGGGAGATCTCGTTATCTATAGGAGCACCTAGAAAGGTGCTCTCATTTATTGGTAAAAGTCCAATGTGTTCATTTTTACCTTTTGCCCTATTTTGATGTTTAACTGATACATCGCACGCTAGTAAAGTGCTAAAAAATATTTCTTGATCTTTAATAATTAAACTTGGATTTTCAATTTTTCTACTCCAGTTGAATGGAATGTCACTTCTTTGAATGATTAGCATGCCATTTTGCACTCTAATCGAAGGGCTAAGATCAACAATTCCTGCATACTTATAAAACTTAAGGTTGAATAATTCTTTCCATGGAGATTTCCAATCCACTTTATAATCTTGTACGGAGGCTGTTTTTCCAAATACGCTGTTTCCCTCTTCGTCCGTTTTTAGGTGAACTTCTGGGTGTCCATCAATTCCTTGTATGAAATTATCGTTATATACTGGCATTTTACTTTTAATATATTAATATTTGCGTACATAAGAGTTTTAGTACACTTACTATTTTAGCTGCATTTACTCCAACCACATGTTGGATTAACACAACTTCTGCAGCCCTCTTTGTAGACAAGCGGACTACCACAATCCGGACATGCAGTGAACTTATTTTCAATAATTTTTTCCTCGTTAACTTTCATCATTAAATCCTGTGAAAGCAAAAGAGGTGTTGCATTTGGAACAGTCATTTGAAGACTGACACCGTTGCCACTTACGGAAACACCGTTTGAGGCGGACATTTTGTGTCCTGATCCGTTTCCGTTCGTATGACCATTGGTGTGTCCGTTTGTGTGGCCATTACCATTTGTTGTGGCGACACCAGGTATAATTGGTGATGATTGGGTGTTAACTTCTTCGTGTGTTTCTTCCAGGTCCTGTCCAATTGGCAACTGAAGCTGTTTTGCGTTGGCAATATCAATTAAAGATTTCCCAACTGCATCAAATGCTGACAAGATACTATCCGGGCCAAAACCGTATGGAGTTCCGCAGGAAATACCAATTAAGTCTGATGCGACTTCTTCAAGACTTGCCCCATATTTGAGCGCGCGTGATGCTAATCTGCCCGTTACTTCTGCTGCCCCTGAAATGTAGCCACCGGTTTTACCAATTGTTACAAACACTTCGACCGGGGAATTATCTGCATCACGAAATACGGATGTGTACACATAACCAACGTCTGCCTTTTTGCGAACACGCATACCCAATGCTTCTTGAGGTGTTGGTCTTTTTTGTGGAACTTGCGGCATTTCTTCTCCGTCTTCTGCTGCGATTCTCGTGCCTGCAAGTTGGTCGTAATATGATTTACCTTTTTTGACTTCCAGAACTTGTTTCATCCTTGATCCGTCGCGGTAGATGGTTATCATGTTGCAACCCAGTTCGTAACTTAGCCAGTATGCTTGTCTGACATCATTTACAGTTGCCTCGTTGGGGAAGTTGATTGTTTTGGAAATACCGTTGTCAGTGTACTTTTGGAAAGCAGCTGCCATTCTGACGTGGTCTTGTGGCGCAATGTCTCCGGCAACTACAAATGATTTTCTGAGATCTTCCGGGATTTCGTCCAGATTCTGAACAGAACCTTTATTTTCTTCGATTTTGGCAAGAAGATCTTCGCTGTCCAAACCTCGCTTTTTCAGTTCTGCCTCAAGGTACTTGTTTGTTGTGAAAAGTCTTTTGCCTTCTATTGTGTTTTTTGCATAAGTAAGTGCAAAGTGAGGTTCAATTCCAGAAGAACAGTCTGCAAGAAGCGAGATGGTTCCTGTTGGTGCAATTGTTGTTCTCGCTCCGTTTCTTGGTTTGATTTCACCTTTTTTGTCGTATCTTGAGCCTTTGAACCCTGGAAACACTCCCCTTATTTTGGCCAGATCCACGCTTGCATTGTCTGCCTCGAGTTGGACAAATTGCATCACTTTTTCTGCCAGCTGGAATCCTTCCTGGGTGTCGTATCCCATTTGGAGTTTTACAAGCATATCGGCCCAGCCCATTACTCCAAGTCCGATTCTTCTGATTGTTGATGTCATTTCATCGATATCCTTAATTGGATATTCGT
>DATIHT010000083.1:0-1669 GCA_035480415.1 Saccharimonadales bacterium (SeqCode)
GATACATGACACTTGATACAATTCATTTATGCGCTATCTACGCTGGATCTTAATCGCAGCCATTATCGCCCTGGCCGTCTACCACCTAAAGCCCCATTTTGCCGACTTTGAACAGTTTCCTCATATATTAAAATCCGCCAATTACTTCTTTCTTTTTTTGTCTGCCCTTGGAATCTTTGGTCAGTACATTGGTGATGGCTGGCTTTCAAAAGCGCTTCTGGAAATAACAGGGCACAAAATAAGCCTTAGAACAACCATAAAAATAGCTTCTATCGATGTCTTTGCCGCACACCTTTTACCAATTGGCGAAGCGGGTGTTGTAGCAACTTCTGCCTACTTTTATAAAAAGCTGGGGGTTTCCAATCAGGGTGTTATCTTCTTAACACTGGCCTGGGGTATTGCTACCAACATCGTCCTGTTCATATTCTTATTAACATCCTTTGCATTCCTCCCCAAACTCCCCAATGTTCCAATTCACATATCAAACATTGCTAAAATATTAATTCTTATTATCCTTGCCTTACTCTTAGTAATAGTTGTTTTTAGAAAATTAATATTCAAATTATTAGACAAAAAACTGGCAAAGTATGCCTTTTTTGGTGAAATTAAAAAATTCATCAGCAAATTTGCCAGCCACAAACAAAAACTCGCACAAAATAAAAAGCTTGCAGCAGAAGCAATGCTTGCAGCCCTTGTTTACTACATTGCCAATATTGCCTCCTTGTACCTATGCTTTTTAGCTTTTCACGCCCACCCAAACATAGCTGTCGTAACAGCAGCCTATCTAATATCTTTAATCGTAGCCACAGTTACCCTTACCCCCGCAGGGATTGGCACAGCAGAAGCGACAATGATCCTCGTATTTTTGCAGTTTGGCCAAAACCCGGCATTAACAACTGCGGCTGTTCTTGCTTTCCGTCTTTTTGCCTTTTGGCTGCCTATTCCCGCAGGCGCAATGGCATATATGTCTCTCAAGAGTGCAAAAGTTGAAAATCAAGGCTAAATCTGTTATACTATCGGTCTTAATTACCGCTAGCTAACGTTAGGTAATTAATGCTAAAATGCAAAACGAGGTGAAAAACCGCTCTGTCGTATTTACCATTTTATGGTCCTTTTGTGCCAGTTTTTTGGTCGCACGCGCAACATCTTATCTCGCACTCTTAGGCACAATCCCCCATATTTACCCTCACCTACACGGCAACCATCTACATCATTTCAACTACGGCATTTTGGCACTCATCCTGGCAGGCTTCCTTTCTATAACCGGCAGTAAAATATCCAAAAACACACAGGCAATTATCTATGGAATTGGCCTTGGACTAATTATGGACGAAATTGGCCTCTTAATCTCTCTTCAAAACGATTATTGGACGAGGCAGGCCTTCGATGCTCTAGTAATTACTGCAGCCCTGCTTATTAATATAGAATTCTTCAAAGATTTCTGGATTAAAATTTTTAGAAAAACAACCCGCGGCCAAAGCTTCCATCAGATTTTTCCACTTAAGCAAAAGCCAACGATTTCGGTAGTAATTCCAGCCTACAACGAAGAAAAGTCTATAGTCAAAACATTGGAATCATTGAAAAACCAAACTTATCAGGGCAAAGTAGAAATAATTGTTGTAGACAATAATTCTACAGATAATACGGCGCAAATTGCCGAAAAATTAGG
>DATIHT010000084.1:0-8587 GCA_035480415.1 Saccharimonadales bacterium (SeqCode)
TGAGATTATCTTGCCAGAGCTTTACGAATGCTTTTCTGTAGAACAAAAAAGCCCGAAAAGACACCATATTTTCGACGTTGGCACACACTGTACATTTAGCATGAAGTTCTGTCCGTCTAAAGATGTGATTGTTCGTTTTGCGACTCTGCTTCATGATGTGGGTAAGGCAAAAGTTGCCAACGTAACTGAGGAGGGAGTTAGAACCTTTTATAATCACGAAGTTGTTGGGGCACGAATTGCTAACGATATCTCAAAAAGATTAAGTCTTTCCAATGTTCAAAAAGAAAAGATATTTAAACTTGTTAGGTGGCATCAATTTAGTGTCGGTGAGGACCAGACAGACAAGGCATTAAGACGCTTTATTAACAACGTAGGAATTGAAAATGTAGAGGATATGATGGATCTGAGAATTGGTGACCGCTTGGGTGGAGGACTTCAACAACCTGAGTCATGGAGACTTAAGTTGTTTAGGCAAAGGCTAAAAGACGTTTTAAAAAAGCCATTTACTGTTGCCGATTTGAAAATAAGTGGTAATGACGTTATGAAAGAATTGGGAATAAAACCAGGACCAAAAGTTGGAGAGGTTTTGGGCAAACTTTTTGAAGAAGTTGTTGAGGATGATAGTAAAAATAACCGTGAGTACCTACTCAAACGCTTGAAGGAATTATTTTCTTAGTTTTTGAAAAACAACCAAAAGTGGTGA
Source organism: Saccharimonadales bacterium (SeqCode) (assembly GCA_035480415.1). Lineage (GTDB taxonomy): Bacteria > Patescibacteriota > Microgenomatia > Curtissbacterales > GWA2-41-24 > DATIHT01. The sequence goes on from DATIHT010000084.1 coordinate 704, forward strand.
GGCGTTGAAAATTGAAGAGTAGGTACCGGAAATTACCCCAATCAGGAGCGCCAACACGAAAGTTTTGACTGATTGTCCTCCAAAAAGTAACAGCGCAAGAAGAACAAAAATAACTGTAAGTGATGTGTTAAGAGAACGGGCAAATGTTTGCAATATTGAATGATTAACCACTGATTCAAAACTCTGATCATCGTATTTTTTAAGATTCTCGCGAACTCTGTCGAAGACAACAATTGTGTCGTGTACAGAAAACCCAAGAACTGTCAGTAGTGCCGTTATAAATAGGGAATCTATTTCAACGTCTAGGAAATGTCCGAGGATTGCAAAAACTCCAACTACAACCACAACATCGTGAACAAGGGCAATTATGGTACAAATTCCAAAAACTATTCCAGACGCAGGTTTTGGTACTTTTCTAAAAGCCCACGAGACATACAGAACTATTGCTACTATTGAAACTGCAACTGCGGTGACGGCTTTTTTTGTTAATTCCTGTGAAATCACCGGCCCTACTGTTTCCAGCCGCAGGTCTTGAGTGTCACCGTACGATTCTTTTATTTTTGTTTTTAGGTCGTTAATTTTATTCTCATCTGTGGCTTTCATTCTAATTAAAACTGAGTCTGGCGAGGTGTTTGCAGTTGAGCCAACCTGGGCGCCTTGGTCGTTTAGTAAATTGCCAACTTGCTGAGAATCCAGCTGGCTTTCTGCTTTTATTTCCCAAAGAGTTCCACCGGAAAAATCGATGCCTAGTTTTAGTCCCCAGGTTTTTAGCGCAATTACACCGGGAATAATTATGAGAAGTGATAGAGCAAAAAATAGGTTTCGATATCTGATTATGTTCATGATTACTTAGTGTACAAGGAACGACCAAACATAACATGTTAAGGTCGCACCTTGTACTAAATTTTTCTAACCCAAAAAATTCTGAGTAGTGTTCTACTTACTGTTATTGCGCTAAACATTGATACCAGAATTCCAATTGCCAGTGTTAGCGCAAAACCCCTAATTGAACCTGTCCCAAAGTTAAACAAAATTGCTGTTGTTATTAAAGACGAAATATTAGAATCTTTGATAGATGACCAGGCCCTGTTGAAGCCTGCATAAAGTGCTTCGTGTTTTGGTTTCCCCCATCTTAACTCTTCTTTTATTCTTTCGAAAATTAAAATGTTGGCATCTACTGCCATACCAATTGAAAGTACAAAACCGGCAATGCCCGCTAAGGTTAGGGTAACCGGTACTAATTTAAAGACGGCAAAAGAAATTAGAGTATAGATTGCCAGTGCTGTTACTGCAAAGATACCAAGCACATTGTAGTAGGCAATCATAAAAATGCTGACTGCGGCAAGACCAATTGCTGCTGCATAAATACTTTTGTGGATTGAATCGCTACCAAGTGTTGGCCCTACCCTTGTTTGGCTTTCTATTTTTAATGGTACCGGCAGTGCCCCTGCATTCAGTTCTACTGCCAACTGTTTTGAACCGTCTGCTGTAAAATGGCCTTCTATTTGTGCTCTGCCATCTGCAATTTCGGCATTGACGATTGGGGCGGAAATTAGTTGATCGTCTAAATAAATAGCAACAGGTTTGCCCAGATTATTTTTAGTAATATCTGCAAATTTTTTGGCACCCTCATCGTTGAATTCCAAGCTTACAACATAACCAGGGTTTTGAGGATTTTGGCTGGGTTGAGCTTGCGCCCTTTTTAGATCTTTACCGGTTAAACCTGTGCTTTGGTAATATTCCGGCAGTGCTGCTATCGTTGATTCCGGCGGTGCATCTGCTTTTAGTGTTTTAAACTCTAATTGCGCGGTTTTTTTAACTATTGAGACTGCCTGATCTACATTTGAAATTCCTGCAATTTCTACAATTAATCTGTATTGCCCTTGAGTTTTTGCAGATTGAATTACAGGTTCTGCGACACCAAGCGAATTTATTCTATTTTCTATGATGTTTTGTGCCGATTCCAGCGCCGTGTCTCTGTCGCCTTCCGGAACCTGAGACATATCTGCAGACATTGTTAACTGAACACCGCCGGCAAGGTCTAAACCAAGTTTTGGCTCTAAATCTCTTTTTAAAAATTGCTTAAGATATTGCGGGTGAACAAAATAATAATTTTTGAATGCCAAACGTGGAAGGTCTATGTAAAGTGCTGCTATGGTAAGAAGAATTATAAAGAACAGAATTTTCCTTGGGCTTTTTTGCATTACCCAAGATTATATCAAGCAAATGGGAAATTTAATCTATTCAGTATTATTTTTTCTTTTAGAAGATCGAGTTCTACTAGATGACTCGTACTGATCGTCATCATCTGGAATCTGTGCGCTGGCGTTTAGTTCCTCTTCTCCCTGATCTGTTTCGTCTTCAGTAGTCTCGAACCTAGAAAGGTCCACTCTCTGACCATTTAGTGTAATGTATGATACTTCCTCAACGCCTTCTGCTTTCTCACCTTCTACTTCCTGGTCTTGTATTGTCTGACCTTTTTGCAATGCTTTTAATTTTTCTTCAAGGTTTTCTGGTTCTTTCTCACTTGATAATTGTTCGATAATTTTTGGGTTGCCTTCCAATTTCCTCACTAGAGTAGGAAGTTTTCTTCTTGAAAATTCTCCGCTTAAAAAAAGCTCCAGAACCGTTTGCGGGTCTTCAGGCATTTCATAATCTGGGTCGGAATTTCTGATATTTTCTAAAATTTGACGAGAGGTTTTTTTAGAATCCATGTGATATTTTGCTGATTCGAGATTTTTCCAGCTTGTGGGCGGAACAAACCAAGACACTCTTCTACTCATTTGATGGATAAAGTCGCCAGTGTATGCTGTGTTAATCATCGCAAGAACTTGAGCGTTATCTCCTTCGTTGAATCTTATAAGAGTAAGTCCATTTACGCGGAGTTCTACTTCCGCACCCTTTCCTGTTACTGAAAGCTCGTCTAGATAACGTGTTGTTTTTGCGGTTTCATCTGCCAGTTCAGTCATACTGGCCTCATTGTCGCCTTCTGCAAAAGATTTTATAGTAGCTAACATGTCTGCTCTCAGTACTCTAAGTGTCTCTGGTTTTCTATCTAGCTCTACTAGGGAGGCTTGATGATCTATGGCGAGTCTTAATAGATTACTAAATAAAAGAACCGAGGCGTAACTCATGGCTTCTCTGTTAATTAGTGCTTCAGGATCTTTTCTTAAATAAAATTCGCCTATTGTAAATGAAACTGCAAAATGAGGGCCTTGCGTAGATCCGTTTAAAACAATCGCATCGAAGTCTCTTTTATTAGAGATGGGCTGTACTGGAAGATCTCTTTCAATGATGGCTTTGGCGATGGGGCTTGTGGCAATAACTTGTCTTTTATCCTCTTCGTTGATTGCCGCAGCTGATTTGAAGATCACTCTACCAGGCTCAGTAAGCCCGGCATTAATACCATATTGCTGAAGAATTTGATCTGTTATTCGGATACAGTCTTGAGCCCTTTTTGTTTGCACTGCCAGGGCTTCAAGTTTGTTCGTAGAAGCTGTTTCGACCATTCGGAAATTATATCAAACCTATAATAGTTTTACAAGGGATTTTGAGATGAAATTACTGAAGTTTTACCATTTCCTCTTCGTCGCCAATTAGCATAACGCGAGGTTTGGAAAGGATACTCATGACAAAGGGGTCTCTGCGGCTTTTTCGGAAGGTGAACTCTTCTTCTGTCATCGGCGTAAAGTTTATTTCTCTTGTTCTTCTTGCTTCTTCTTCTCTTACTATTGCGCCCAACTCCGGCAATACAATTGTGCCTACAACAAACAGATCGACATCGTTTTGAGTGTAAGGCTTACCTCTTACGAAAGAACCCGAAAGCATCGCGTAACGAACTTTCCCTAATTTTGCTTTGTTGCTAAGAATGGCCCCTCCTAGTCCTACTGACTTGTTTACCATTGAGAGAAGCTCGAAGTAGAATTGAAAATCTTTTTTGGCACCGTAAAATCTTCTGTTTGCTCTCCACTCTGACGCGAGTAAGCCTGTCTTTTCCAGACGAGCCAATTCTCTTCTTACTGCGTTTATCTCCTCGTCCACGCGTCTGACTATATCCCTAACATGATAAATTTGGTCCGGATTACCTAAGAAGAGTTCAAGAATTTTAACACGAACTTTAGAAATCAATAAATCGATCAGCATTTGTACCCTTTTAGTTTATGGACAGAATATATGGAGCAGGCTTAATAGTCAACAGTGTTGCCAACCGGAATCGTTTCGATCCAAATTAAACCTCTGTTTAGCTCTACTTCTTTACCTTTTGCATCGACAAATTTTGTCCTGGCAGCTCTTGATGCCTTTGTCCATTTACCTTTTATTGCCTGGCCGTCCATGAAAATCAGGGCGTCTCCTGAACCAATTGTGCCGTAAAGTAAATGGCCATCCGGATAACCGTCGTTGGCTTTTCTTTCAGTTTCAAACTGAACTACCAGGGTTTTTGCCGAGAGATTTTCACTGGTAAGTGGATCTATTGCAGCATCGGTCCCGTAAAACTTCTTGTAAACATTGGCTGTTTTGTCGTACTGCCATGTTTCTGTGTAATCCGGCTGACTTGCCCAAAAAGGAACGACTATTGGTTTTTGGTCGCCTCTTTTCTCGAGCGCTGCATCGTCTTTAAATTTCCATGATGTGAAATTTTTGTCCCATCTTACGCCTTTATCGTCTTCGGGTCCCCATTTTCTCTGGTCTGCGGCATCCCAAAGCTTTTTGGTAGTTGAGTGAACATTGTGAGGTGCAAGTTTGTCTGTACCTCTCCAGTATGTAGGGAATCCCAAACCAAATTGGTCCATATCGCGAATTGAGTATGTTCTTATCTGGCCTAGTGCGTCTGCCGGACCGTCTGTGTTTGCACCGCCAACGTGGGAATATAGCGCATCATATTCCGAAACCCAATCTAAAAAGTATGTCCTGGCACTTCTAATTGGTGCTATGTCGCCAGCATCCTGACAGAGGAAAAGTGCCATGTGTCTTGTTATTCCGCCTTCTGCTACTGCTTCGTAAACAATGTCTGCCCTGGAAAGACCAATAACCGGTCTTGCATCTGTATGATTTTCGACCATGACTGCAAGTGGTCTTCTTTTATCCCACTGGTCTTTTCTACTTTTTGTGTAGAGTGCTCCGTTTAGCGGACAGGGTTGATCTTTGGCACCTTCTTCGCTGCCAGATGTTATGTCTGTTAAATTACCAAATGGTGTTGTTATGTTAAGAGGTTTTTTAAGGACCGAATTGAAAACCAGATACGAAAGTCCGGCAGAGACAAAATAAAGGATTAGACCTGCTATTGCTATTTTTAAAACTTTTGATTTCAATTTACTTTTTGCGTAGAGCTTTATCTACTGCTTCCTTTTCTTCTTTTGAAAATTGATAGTTTTGTGCCTGACCTTTTGAAACTGGTTTGGCGTAGACTCTTGTCGTTGCTCTTGAGTGCAATGAAGAGATAACTACGCCGTTATTCTCTCCATCTAAAAATGCTGCGACGAAACTTTGATCTCCGCCAGTATCTTCAAATGGATTAAATCTAATTATTGCATATTTTTGAAAGTTTTGTAAATTCTGATTTTCTAGTTTTGTTACTTCTGCTGTCAGTTGATTTATCCTTTTTGAATCCAGATCCGACTTTTTTGCTAAATTTTCGATTAGCTGATTTAAATTAATCCCCGTTGCGCCTTTTGTGAGTTTTTTATATTGGCCAAGTGTTTTTATGAGATAAAAGCTTAGTGCTGTTAGCCAGAGGGCGACTGCTGCCAAAACGTAAAGTGCGATTTGAATTCGATCCATGTCTGCAGGTTTTATCATGGAAAAATACTAATTACAAGATGGTAGCTTTTTGCGTTTTGATATGTCTTCCTTTTAATCATAGATTCCCACGGCCTAAAGGCCGTGGTTCTCTGATCTTCGCTCAAAATTCACTTCATCCACGGGATGAATCCCGTGGTTTTTTCGCTCAGAATAAAAGCGACATATATCAGATTGTGCTTGGCACAAGGTTAATATATAATTTCGTTATGCCATTTAAGACCAAGAGACAAAAACAAGCCGCTGTGAGCAGAAGGTTCAGTTTTGATGCAGGTGGCGCGGTTACGTATTCGGGATCTCAATCTGAAGTTAAAAATCACCCAAGGCTGATTGAGACTAAAAAGGTAGGAACTAAAAATTTATTCGATGGATTGGATCTTAGTTATATAAGGAAGGATCTTTTGAAAATAACTCTTTTGGCCATACTCATTATCAGCTCCCAGCTTCTTTTGAAGTTTTACTTAAAATAGTATCGTGCTTGACACGTGCCTGAGGCTATGCTATCGTTGAGGCTAATTGAGGCTAGTTAGCCTCAAGGTGAATGCAGCATAGGAATGCTTGTATATCTTCACTGTCTAAAGGAGGTGACTAAATAAAAATGGCCGAAATGTATTGTGTTAAATGCCGAGCAAAGAGAGAGGACCCCAACGCACAAAGTGTAACCATGAAGAACGGTAAACCTGCAAAGAAAGGTAAATGCCCAGTTTGTGGTACAGCAATGTTCAAAATTGGTGCGTAAAATCTCACTTTGAAAAACCCCAAGGATCATTTTTGTTGTTTGGGGTTTTTCTTACTTTTAAGGAAACAATTTTAAATTACTGGCTAGAGAGCGCATCTACTACATAATTATGTAGAGCGTAAAGGAATCCTATTGGCAGCGGTAAACTTTCGAGTTTTTTGTATTCTTCTTTAATATTTTGAGGTAAATTATCTTTTCTGAATTCCCATTCTAATTTTGTAGCTTTGTCATTTTGGAAACGCTCTGCAACTTTGAAGTTTTTGTACGAAGCTTCGGCCGATGCGTCTATACTTGATTGTTTGGAATCCTGAGCAACATCGAGTGAACCTTTATCCATAACGACGGCCGGTAAAACTTTGCTAAAAATGCTAGGGTCGCCTTTTTCTTCTTTTTCCAGAGTAAGCTTTATTGTATCCTCACCCTTTTTAAATGCGGTATTGTGCCACAGTTTTACACCAACAACTTCTTTCTGGGGTGTTTCCATCTCCCACTGATAAATTGTTTGATCGAATGTTTGCACTGGCGGTTCAATACCATTTGGAATGGTAACCACTTTTGAAAAATACTGTGCAAGATCACGATTAATAGCTTTGGTTGTTGGAATAATTGTAGAAAAACTGTAGTACGCACTTCCTATTAAAATAACCAGTAGAGCGATGGCGCCAATAATTGCGGTGAGGATAAACTTTTTCATATATTTTAATTATTCTAACAGACTAAGCATCGATCTGTGGTCGATATTGCAGCGCTTCTGCGACATGGTTGGTTTTTATTTTGACAGACCCCTCTAAATCTGCGATTGTTCTTGAGATTTTAACTACCCGATGGAAGGAGCGCGCCGAAAGATTTAGCTTTGTGATTGCCTGTTTTAAAAGGACGATAGATTGTTCATCGAGGTTGCAATATTGTTTCATTTGTTTTGAGGACATTTCGGCGTTGGACTTGATATTTGTTTTGGCAAATCGTTTTTGTTGAATATTTCTGGCTTTTTGAACCCTCGCTTGGATTTTTGAAGACTGTTCGGAATTTTCCTGTTTTGTTAGTTTTTCGACTTTCACCGCAGGAACGGACAAGTGAATGTCTATTCTGTCTAAAATAGGGCCGGAAATTCTTTTCTGATAACGAGTGATTGCCGAAGGCGAGCAGGTACAATTTCTTGTCTCATCTCCAAAATAACCACAGGGGCATGGATTTGCAGCAGCAACGAGAGAAAATCTGCATGGGAACATTACCCTGCCGGCTGCCCTTGAGATTGTGACATTCCCGTCTTCCATCGGCTGACGAAGAGCTTCCAAAACGTGTCTTGGAAATTCCGGGAATTCGTCCAAAAACAACACGCCTCTGTGGGC
>DATIHT010000085.1:0-15293 GCA_035480415.1 Saccharimonadales bacterium (SeqCode)
AGTTTTGAAGATATTCCAACACTTATAAAGAAGGCTATTTAGGCACACTTGCCAAAAGTACTATAATATTCCATCTAACACCGTTATGACTGAGCGACCTTTACCAAAACCTGAACCTATTGCAGTGCAAACATGGGAAGTGGTTCAGGAATTACCAATTCGTACAAATGCCTTCCAATTGCTTGGGGTAGAGGGTACTAATCCTCCTGCTGAGTGGGTTCAGTTTCGACAGGATATGGACGGATCTAATCTTTACAGAATTGACAGAATAGTTAGATATTTTTTGATAAATACTCCCGAGGTTACCCTTCAATTTATGAATGAGGTGGATATTGATGAATATACAGACACCTATAACAAGCGTAGAAATAAGCTTAGTGAAAGAGACATGGTTTTTTTCAGAGTTGCTTTTCAAGGCAACGGTGTAGAAGAGTTGGATTAGTGTATAATTTTTAAAGATGGCCAAACAATACCGCACCGCAATTACTACCCATGTAGATGGAGGATTGTATGTTTATGGTCATAATCTGGTTGACCTTGCCGGTTCTGCTTCTTTTGCCAAAACAATCTTTTTAATTCTAAAGGGCGAAATGCCGGACAAAGCTTCGGAGAAAATGCTCGAGGCAATTTTGACAATTGCTATTGACCATGGTGTTGAGCCTGCGTCTGTTGTTGCTGCCAGACATATTTATTCGGGTGGGTCGCCGATTCAAGCTGCTGTTGCCGGGGGAATACTCGCACTTGGAGAGTTCCACGGAGGAGCAATAGAAGCTGCAATGGATAACTTTAAAAAGTATGAACCGCTGGGTGTTAAAAAGTTAAAAGAAGATTTTGCAAAAAGCGGGGACAGAGTAGCAGGTTTTGGGCACAGACTTTATGATACCGACCCAAGAACCCAAAAACTTATTGAACTTGCCAAAGAAAACGGTTTTTTGGGCAAGTACGTGAAGTTTGCAATTAGTCTCGAGGAAGAACTATCCAAGGGTGGAAAGAAGTTGCCACTCAACATCGACGGCATAATAGCAGCATTACTTTTGGAAATGGGATTTAACCCTAAAGTAGGTAAGGGTGTATTTATTATTGCCAGGACACCAGGTTTGGTCGCACATGTTGTAGAGGAAGCACTTCGAGAAAAACCTGTACGTAGAGTGAGTGAAAAAGACGTTGAATACGACGGCCCGCGCCCGCGAAAGTAGATGTAGTAAAAGTTTCAAAGGGGACAAAAGTTTCAGAGGTTTATAAAGAAACCACATTTGCCACTTTTGATACGTTTGATACTTTTGAAACCTTTCAATTATGATAATTTTTGGTATTGACCCGGGAACCGCAACCACCGGTTACGGTGTAATAAAGTCGGATTCCGACAAGCATAAAAACGGATTCGAATTTATAGAATTTGGTTGTATTACCACCCCTAAAGAACACGAAATGCCTCTAAGACTTTTCAGTATCCAGACCGAGCTGAATAAGCTATTGGTGCAGCATAAACCAGATTGCGTGGTTGTTGAACAATTGTTTTTTGGAGTAAATTCCAGAACGGCAATGACAGTAGGGCAGGCAAGGGGAATAATCTTGGCAGCAGCTGCTGGGAATAAGATTCCGGTTTTTGAATACCAGGGACTACATGTAAAAAATGTTTTAACAGGTAGTGGAAAATCGGACAAAAAAGAAATTCAAAAATCGGTTTTAAAATACCTAAACAAGCATGAGTTTAGTAAGCCTTTAAGCTTTGGGCTTGGTAAAGGCTTTTTGGACGATGCTGCGGATGCTCTTGCAGTTGCCATATGCCACGTAATAAAGTCTAACGATGCAGGGCTAATGACAAAAGGAGAGAAGAAGGCGAAGGGGATAGAAGTGTCAAAAGTCTCAAAAGTAACAAAAGTTTCAAAGGGAACAAAGGTACAATCAAAGAAAGCAAAATCAAGGAACGACCAAACACTTCGTGTTAAGGTCGCACCTTGATTTTAAATTGATCAAATAAAACTTGGAAGTTTATGAAATTGGGCAGCATAATTGGCAAGATAACTTCGTGGGAGATTACCAAGAGACAAAGGTTTATCCTGATGTCTTTTTTCTTGACGGTTTTGCTTTTGACAACGCAGACAGTTTCGGAAACGTTTAGATACCAGGTAATGGGAATTTTGGTAGCATCTACAATTTTCCTTTCTGTTTTTTCGCTGTGGGGAGAGCTTTCCGGGGTTAAATATTTCCTCTTGCTTCTGTTACCTGTATATTTTGTTGCCGGGGCATCGCTTTTTTATTTTTTACTGCCGGTAAGGTGGTTAACCAGAGTACCGTTTGCTTTTTTGTTTGGGATTTCTACGTATCTTTTGATGCTGACTTCGAACATTTATAACGTGGCTGCGATTCGTACAATCGCTCTTTTGCGTGCGGCACACGCAGTAGGGTTGCTGTTTTCGATAATATCTACATTTTTTCTGGCCAATGTTTTGTTTTCTTTTCATTTGCCGTTTTATTTGGTAACTGCGGGAACTGTTTTAATTACGATGCCGCTGTATCTGGTAGGGTTGTGGTCTTTTGAACTTGAAGATTTTATTTCCCGCCGTGCTTTTGTTTATGCATTGGTATTTGGAATAATTACAGCCCAGGTTTCTTTGGCATTGTCTTTCTGGCCGATTGCGCCAATTAATGGGGCATTGGCGCTTGGGACCATAATGTACGCGCTTTTGGGGCTTGCCCAGCTTCACTTTGACGATAAGTTAAAAAACAAAGTAGTTTATGAGCATGTGGGAATTGCACTGGTTGTGTTTATTATCATCATTATTTCTACTCGTTGGGGTGGATAGTTAAAATCTTCTATATACTGTAAAATCCTTTTGAAATGCCAGAGTTAGAACCACAACAATCTAGAACAGCGGAAATCGTTGGTGCTTGGATCAGGAAACAGAGGAGCAGACGGGCTCTCAGCAAAAATGCTGCATCGGTTATCGCAGGAGGTTTTCTGCTAGTTGTTGGCGGTAAAAGATATATAGCTGCAAGCAGTTATAACGGGGACGAGGACTATGTAAATTCTCAATTCCCAGATAAATATTCTAGTGATGAAAAAGAGGAAGCTGGCGACCTTCTTCAGGATTTAGATAGAGAAGCTAAGGATCCTACTCCGAATTGGCGAGAAATTGAACAGCGTTTAAGTTCCGAAAAAGGTCAGCGTGCGCTGGAGGTTTTTGATTACGGGCGACAAAAGAGAGATTTACTAGATGAAACTAAAGAAGGAGTTGGTTCACGCATGCTTGAAGGTGTTGCCGCAATGTCGGATGTTTTTGTCGCATGGGGGCTCATTGGGAATGGTGCAGTGAGGTTGTTAAGCGGTGCGCCTATTTTGTCTCACCGTGATAGGCTAAATGCTGCAGCTGCCCAATATCAAAAAACTCATAATATTGTGTCAGACATAAAGCCTGAGCAGTTAGCCGAAGCCTTGTCGTATTTGCCCCCAGTGGGTGCAAAAATTCCTGGTGTAGATAGAGGAAATGGTTGGGAACTTTATGACATGAAGTCGGAGCCGACAATGACAATGGAGGAGCAGGTAGAGAATATACTTTCATTGAGGCGAAGTGGTGAATTGGGTGAGCATTATGTTAACCAGTTGACGGTGCAAGGACAGCTGCCGGATGAGTTTAAGTATGTTGGGATAGCCTTAATTCTTAACAGTCCTTGGGAGTTGGATTGGGAAAAACCATTTATAGAGTACAAGTGGGGGTTAGTTGCACCATTGGTCCATGATGGTGGGGTAACTCAATACATTAACAGCTACTGGGATAATTATGGAAGGACAGATTTTATAAGGAGGATTGTGGCTGTAAGGAGTCCGAATCTTGAAGCATTGGAAAGCCTTCCGATTGAAGAAGTAGGTCAACTCTCAGAAGCTGAACTCAATGCGGCTCGTTTGGAACAATATGAGCGAAGCAGGCTTATGATCGAGGCTAGAGCATATCAGAGACTAGCTCTGGCGCTTCATTGTAAGGTGGGCAGTGCGCCTGGGAAAATTCCTATGGATGTGCAAACTAAATTGCGTAAGGTTTGGTATGAATTTAGCGATGCAATGAAATTGGTCGTTTTGGAATGCGGGTTACCAGAAATGATTGATACCCCATGGTTTTTAAAAGAGGCTAGAACTGTTCCTAATTGGCCTGGTCAGAGATATGAGGCAGATTGGCCGCCAGTTCGAGAACAGTTAGTTGAGTTAGAAAATGTGAGAAGAAATGATTCAGTTTTGCAGAGAAAAGTGAGAGAACTTTTGGTTAACTCTGCTACAAAAGCTGACACAGCTTTGGGACTACTATAAACCTATAGTATTTATCAGAGAAGTGGTACTTTTGGTAATTTTACTCCTAAATCTTGTAAAAAATTTAGCCACAAATTAGCCTTGAAAATAATTCCCGCAAGTAGGAGGGTAGAGGAGGTGGAGTAGTGGAGCAGGTGATGTAGTCTGATATAGTTATAGTGGCGTGAAAAGGAGAGCGTGAAAGCGTGAAAAAAAGGACGGACCTTGAAAAACGAGGAACGACCAAACATAACATATTAAGGTCGCGCCTCGTATTTAACCGACACTCACTGTCGGGTAGAGGTGGACTTTGCACTACGTCTTAATTGCGACGCCAAAGAGTTGTGAAACTAGCAGCTGTGAAAAATGAGTGCTAATGGATTCCTATAGTTTTGACCTGTCCGGGGAAGGGGCTATTTGGGGAGTAATTCGAATTGCAATTCTTTTTTAAAAGTTTCCATCTTTGTTAAAAAAGGGACATATATTCCCTAATTGGGGGCCTGACCTTGATTTATCTTATACGTCGCACAATAATACTTTTGCGACGTAAACTGAGGCTAGGCAGGGAAAAGAAGGCTAAAACAGTTTGTTTATATCTCGTCCCTGACTGCTGTAAATTCAATTCAATTTACCCCACATTTGGGTTGAATTCTCCGTTGTCTGTGTCCGTCTTTATTTGATACAGTTATCCCCTGTTCTATATTTTTAGTATTTTTTTGGTAACTGTTTGTTGTTAAACTCAGTGAAGTAACCGACGATTAGACTGCTAGGACAAGAAAAACGCTTTACAGAGGCTTTGGCGGGCTCATAGGTTCGAATTTAGCCTGCCAGGACTGGATTTTTGAGCCTGGAGGGTATAAAATTGTTTTTTGTCATTCTGAATTTAGTTCAGAATCTGTCCAAAGATCCTGAAACAAGTTCAGGATGACTTTTTCATTTTAATAACAATGGACATTAAACAAGTCGAAGACCAATTATCCAAATTTATTTACGAGCTGGAAAACGAAGACCGACTGGTTAGGGTTGGTTTAAAGGACGTTGCCGAATCTGCTGTAATCTACAAAAAATATAAAGATCTGTTTACAAAAGAGACATTAGAAGAGGTGTCAAAAGCCTCAAAAGTTTCAAAGGTGTCAAAGGACAAAGACATAATAGATAGGATTTATTTTACGCTGGCGGGGAGTTACATGGGACTCACAACGGCACCAGAAGAAGACAAAGTGACCACCTACTTCTCCAAAGCAAAAATTAAAGCCGGGGATGAAACAATTGCCTATTTTCAGGCAGGACCAAAGATTGCAAAAGATCCGATTTTCGACCGAAGAGAAAAAACCGATGCTGCCTGCGTGCCTGTTGTTTCCAAAATTAATCCAAAGCAGCTTGCACTTTTGAAATCTGAGATCAAATTGATCAAAGGACTTGGCTTTGCAAATTATGTGGATTTTGCTTCAAAGAGTAAGAAAATGGATTATGCAAAGTTTAATAAGGTTATTGCAAAGACCATCAAGGACACACAGAAGCAGTGGCAAAAGGTAATGAGTGAGCAATCGAGTGCCATTTTTGGAAAGCCATTTAGGAAGATAAGATCGGTTCATTTGAACTATTTGAGATCTATGTCTATGTATGACAATTATTATCCTAAGGAAAAGGTTGTGGAGACATTTTTAAAGTGGACACGCGACATCGGGCTTTCGGATCTTTTAACTTCCATCAAGATTGATGATGTTGACAGGCCTAAGAAAAATCCGCGGGCTGTTTGTTACTGGCCCATGCCGCCCAAGGAGATTCACTTGGTAATAAAACCAATTGGCGGCGAACAGGATTTTGAGGCTGTTTTCCATGAAGGCGGGCATGCACTGCATGGTGCTTCGATTGATGCCAAACTCCCCTATACTCTCAAGGCACTCGCCCATTCCAACGCATTGACTGAAACTTATGCGTTTGTCTTGGAAGATTTAGTCTTTGACCCCGACTTTTTGACCACTTACTTGAATGTTTCTGCCTTTACAGGCAAGAAGATCCAATGGCAGGCGTATTTTGTAAATTTGATGATGCTTAGGCGCTATGTAGGCAAGTTTACCTATGAATATAATATGTTTTCCAAAAATGCTATTTCTAAAGGGCCTGCTCTTTATGCAAAGACGCTCGAGAGTACTACTGGATTTGTTCATAGACGCGAAAATTGGCTTGTTGATATGGACGGCAGTTTTTATAGTGCAGATTATTTGCGGGCCTGGATTGGTGCTGCACAAATTAAAGATTACTTGAACAAAAAGTTTGGAAAGAAATGGTTTTTGAACAAAAAGGCCGGTGAATTTTTGCGAAAGCTTTATGCCCGTGGAGTTACAGACGAAATTGAAGATGTGGTAAAACGGCTTGGATATAAACCGTGGGACACTTCCCTGCTCATCAAAGGGTACAAGCAGGTTCTAGTTTAAGAAGCCAGAGAGATACTTGCATCCGGTTTTACCGATGCGACAAATTGTTTGGTGTGTTTTAAATCTGCTGTAAATATATTTATTGGCAGGCTATCTACTTCCGGATAATTATCTCTGATGAATTCTCCCAATCTTTTAGTAGTTGTCTCTACGGATACGTCGTCTTGAGGCTTCAAAATAAAATCTGGTATCAGTTGGGGTTGTTGAAGTAATTCTACCGTAAGGCTATCTGGTTTATGAACTTAGGTTAAAAATACTTTTTCCCCACTGGTTAAAACGTACAGAATAGCTACTGGGCCGTATTGTCTGTAAATTATAGCAACAGAGCCCTTTTTCCTCGCTTGTTCGAAAGCGTTTTCGAGTTGGAAGGATCGGGCATTTTCCCGGATTTGAGCCAAGCGTATCTCGTTCATGCTTTCAAATTATATCAGAAAAGGAGTATTTTTACTATGGGGTTTACGGTTCGTTTACTATAAGAGGGCTTATTTCTCGTTTCACTCGAAATGAGATCAAGAAATCAGCGTGCCTACCTGCTCGCCATCTGCGGCTTTTTTTATGTTGTCTTCTTTTAGAAGGTCGAAAACTAAAATTGGGATGTTATGGTCCATGCACATTGAAAGTGCGCTGTTGTCCATGACTTCTATTTCTTTGTTTGTTATCGCATCTGCAAATTTAATAGTTTCGAATTTGGTAGCGTCTTTGTGTTTGTTGGGGTCTTTGGTGTAAACTCCGTCTACTTTTGTGCCTTTTAAGATTACTTCACATTCAATTTCTAGTGCCCTTAGCGCTGCTGCTGTGTCTGTTGTAAAGTAAGGGTTGCCGGAACCTGCTGCAAAAATTACTACTCTACCCCGCTCCAGGTGCTTGATTGCCTTCCTTCTTATATATGGCTCGCAGACGTCTTTTACTTCTATTGCAGATTGGACTCTGGTCATTTGGCCTTCTTTTTCTAAGGCTGCCTGGAGTGCTAGGGAATTCATGATTGTTGCGAGCATTCCAATATAGTCGCCTACAGTTCTTTCCAGGCCATGTTCTTCTGCTGCGTTACCGCGGAAGATGTTGCCGCCTCCAACTACGATTGCGACTTGCACGCCGTCTTTGGTTGCTTTGATTATTTCTTTTGCTAGCCACTGGGTAAATTCGGGATCGATACCATTGTCGCGCTTCCCTAGAAACGTTTCTCCGGAGAGTTTTAGGAGGACTCTTTTGTACTTTTTTGCCATCTAAAAGTATTGTACCAATTTTTTGGTCCTCTTGGTTAATTATACTTGAATAGGCACGAATTTGCAACTATAGGACTAAAGATGTTAAAATCCGCGCATGACAGAATTAGGTGGTCCTTATGCGGTTGACCGTCATTTGTTTATAAACAGGAAGGAACTGGTGATTTTTAATGGTTTGGATATCAAATCTTTTTTGAAGACAGTAACAAGACCAGGTGTTCCTCTGACAATATATGACGGGATAGAAGTTGACGTACTTAGAGGTAGTTTTTTCTCAGCACCTGATATTCTTTACTCAAATAGCGAAAATCTTCAAGCGGTAAGAAGCCCCCAAGGAAATGCTGTGAGTGTAAGTGGAGACAATATATTATATGTAGGTTGGTTTAGTACAACTGGTTTATTAGTAGATCCAGCTCGTGCATATTTGCAAACAACGCTTAGTGCGAAAGACCTGCAAGCTTTAATAAAAATTTCGAACGTTTAATATAACTCATCGCACAATTTGCCATCTGTGCCCATCATTTATTGCTTTTGAGATCAAAAGCGTCGTAGAATAAAAGCATGTTCGACATCGCTGCCCTAGTTGATGAGTTTTTGGAATACTGCGAAATTGAAAAAAATCTCTCTCTTCTTACGATTCGTGATTATCGCCACTATTTAAAGTTTTTTATAGCCTGGCAGGCTGAGAACTCCCCTATTTCAGCTCCCTCCGATATTACAGTTGAAGTTGTTCGTAAATATCGTGTGTATTTGGCCCATTTTGTTAGTCCAAACGGTAATTTACCACTCAAAAAAGTTACACAGAACTACTATGTTATTGCACTTCGATCATTTCTTAAGTATTTAATAAGGAAGGATCTTGCTGTGGTTTCTCCTGACAAGATTGAGCTTCCCAAGACTGAGTCCAGGTCATTGAAGTTTTTGGATCGTGAACAGCTGGAGCGCCTTCTTTCTCAACCTGAGATATCCAAAGAGTCAGGACTTCGAGATAAAGCGTTGATGGAAACGCTCTTTTCCACAGGCCTTCGTGTTTCGGAGCTTTGTAAGCTGAATCGGGATCAGATTAACGTTGAGCGCAAAGAGTTTGGAGTAATTGGTAAAGGTGGACGGGCAAGGGTTGTTTTCCTTTCTGATCGGGCAACTTTGTGGATTGAGCGGTATTTGGCTGCAAGAGTCGATCAGTCGAAGGCTTTGTTTATCCGTTACGCAGGGAATCAGGAAGCTATTGAGAATATGGAAAAGCTGAGACTTACTACTCGGTCAGTGCAGAGAATGATTGAAAAATATGTAAGGAAAGCTCGTTTGCCTATTAAGATTACGCCTCATGGTATTAGGCATACTTTTGCTACTGATCTTTTAATGAACGGTGCAGATTTAAGAAGCGTTCAGGAGCTTTTGGGTCACAAGAATGTATCTACAACGCAGATCTATACCCATGTAACCAACGCACAGCTCCACGACGTACATAAAGCATTTCATGGCAGGAGTATCAACAAAACTTAGGTGCTTTTTTGACGATTCTTGCGGGATAAGCTTCCATTCCATTGCTTAACCTTCCGAGCTCGGAAATATCAATGAATTGGCCATCTGTTTTTATTGGTCTGCTTGAATCAGTCTCGACCCATGCCGCTACTCTGCTTAGTGTCATCGGGCTAGTTTTGAATAATTCTGATACAGCTGTTATTGCCATATAACCTTCCGGTGTTGCTCTGGGACCTTTTCTTTTTGGTTTAGATTCGGATT
Organism: Saccharimonadales bacterium (SeqCode); assembly: GCA_035480415.1. GTDB lineage: Bacteria > Patescibacteriota > Microgenomatia > Curtissbacterales > GWA2-41-24 > DATIHT01. Next base: position 9,687 of record DATIHT010000085.1, read on the forward strand.
CAATTGTCATTTTATTATTATATCGGTTGGCAGTTTTTACATAGACCAAAAAATTCCAGTGAATGGCTTGATACTTTAAAACCTTTTGATTTTGCTATTGATGACTCCTGTTTTAGTAAGTCGTTTTGCAGATCTATGTCCTCTACCCTTTTGCAGTTTAAACATACCAAATGGTGATGATGAGCGTTTGATGCCAATTCGTACCTTTTTTTGTCTTCACCAAGGTTGATTTCGACAATCATTTTTTGTGAAAGTAAAAATTCTATTTCTCTATAAAGTGTGGTCTTGTTTACCATTACGCCCAGTTTTTGTAACTTTGCATTGAGCTCCCCTACCGAAAGCGGCATGTTTTCTGAATTGAAGGTGTCGATGATTGCTTTTCGGGCTTTGGTGATTCTGTGCCCTTCTTTTTTTAGGCTGCTTAGTTTGTCCATTTGAGCCTAGAGTTTAGTGCAACTAGGTTGCATTTGTCAAGATAAATTATATACCGTAAGCAGAAAGTGAAAGGCCGCCGACTCGTGTTCTGTGAAGCGCCATTATAAAAGAATCGCACTGCGTGGTTCCTTGAATTGTCGATGCTGCTGCGACAAAGCCGTTTGCCTGGAGAAATCTGGCTCCTGCATCGCTTGGATTGCCATAAGGGTAGGCGAATATATTTTGCAATCCGCCGAGATTGTCTTCCAGTTGTTTTTTGGCAGTTAGGATTTCGAAACTCATTTTGTCCGGTGGTGCTGCTGCAACTGCCGCATGAGACCAAGTATGATCGTATGCAACATCACCTGTTGCTACCATTTGTTTTAAGTCGCCCCAATTCATATAGTCTCCTCCGTCTCCCAAGAGCCCGGTTGAAATGAAAAGATTTAATTTTATGCCATATTTTTGTGCGATTGGGTGTGCGTATCTAAACTGGTCTTTATAACCGTCGTCCAGGGTGACGACGATGCTTTTGCCAAGGCCAGTGTGGTTTTTAAGTGCTGTTGCTACATCGAGCATTGTTATTGTGTTGTAGCCTTTCGATTTTATGTATGCCATTTGGGAATCGAAAGTGCCATTGTCTACAGTAAGGCCGCCCTGCCCTTTTGGTCCGGCTTCTGACATTGGCTGAATATGGTGATACATAAGAATTGGTATGTTAATACAGTAGCCGCTTAAAACTACTGGTGAAGGAGATGGGGATGCCGAAGGATAAGGCGAAGGTTCTTGTGTTGATGTTGTTGCGGCACTTAAAGTTGCGGAGGTTGTTGCCTGAGTTTGGGGTAATGTTTGTGCCAGTACTCTTTTTTGAAACTTTGCAAGTATGAGTGCCGATGATGCGATTGATGTTGCCGATAGAACAATTATTGCAGCAATAAGCAAAAATATAATTTTTTGGGTTTTAGTTTTGGTGTGTGACATAGCTTGACCAGGGCAGAATTTTTAGATCTGCAAGTTTTTTGGTAGATATTGATTTTACAAAAAGTTCGGCAGTTTGCATATTGGTTAAAATGGGAATGCCATAATCTATCGTTGCTCTTCTTATTGCATAATCATCATCGAATTCCCGTTTAAAATATGGGTCGACGATGTTGATTACCAAGTCTATTTTCTTTTCCAGCAGTGCGTCCAGTACGTTGGGTTTTTTGTTTTCGTGGATTTTGTAAAGCATACTTGTTTTTATTCCGTTTGACTCAAGATACGCCGAGGTTCCCGCCGTTGCATAAATTTCCAGGCCCATCTTTGCCAGGAGTTTTGCCGAGGGGAGAAATTTAACTTTGTTTTCGTATCCTGCAAGTGAAATAAATACGGATTTTTTAGGAAGCTTAACACCTGTTGAAATTATGGATTTTAGAAAAGCTTCCTCTTCGTCCTGTCCAAAGCATGCTACCTCTCCGGTTGATGTCATTTCGACCCTGAGTATAGGGTCTGCTCCTTTGACACGCGAGAAAGAAAATTGTGGAGCTTTAACACCAACATAGTTCATAGTGGGTAGTTCATAGTGGGTAGTTTTTAGATTGAGCATGGCTTCGGTTGCCAACCTTACGAAATTAATACCGGTGACTTTGGAAACAAAAGGCAGGCTGCGTGAAGCTCTAAGGTTACATTCTATGACCATAACCTTATTGTCTTTTGCTAAAAACTGAATATTAAAAGGGCCTGTTATTTTGAGAGCTTCTGATATTTTTTCTGCGATTTTTAATATTTGATTTTGTGTTTCCATATAAATTTTTTGGCCGGGTAAAACCATAGTTGCATCACCGGAATGTACACCGGCGTTTTCGACATGTTCGGAAATTGCGTGGGTTAATATTTTCCCGTCTTTGGCAATTGCATCGAGTTCTATTTCTTTTGAGTTGGTGTGAAATTTTGAAATAACTACCGGAGAATCATTGGAAATTCTTGACGCTTCTTTCAAGTAGCTCTCAAGATCTTCCGGGTTGAAGGCAACATTCATGGCAGCACCCGAGAGAACATAGGATGGTCTGACTAAGACCGGGTAGCCAATTTCGCCTGCAAACCTTAGTGCCTCTTTCATGTTTTTTAGTTGTGCCCATGCAGGTTGCGCAATATCGAGATTGTCACAGAGGCTTGAGAATTTACTTCTATCCTCTGCCTGATCTATAGAGTTTGGAGTCGTACCAAGGATTTTTACATTTTCTTTTGCCAGTGCCCCTACTATGTTGTTGGGTGTTTGCCCTCCCATTGAAACGACAACTCCCATCGGATTTTCCTTTTGGTAAATTTCCAACACGGTTTCTGTTGATAGTTCGTCAAAGTAAAGTCTTTTTGCCATGTCAAAATCTGTTGAAACTGTTTCCGGATTACAGTTGATAATAATTGGTGAGTATCCGTTTCTTTCTGCGGTTTGGGCGCAGGTTACCGAGCACCAGTCGAATTCAACGGAAGAGCCGATTCTGTAGGGGCCAGATCCAAGAACTATGATTTTGTTTTCGGTTATCGGTTCACGGTTCACGGTTTTTTTAGTCTGTGAACTTATATCGTCGACGTCTCCGTTGTATGTTAGATAAAGATAATTTGTTTGTGCCGGATATTCAGCAGCAAGCGTATCTATTTGTTTTGCAGATGGATGTATGTTTTGCTTTCTTCTTTGATTTCTGATTTTCTCTTCTGTTGTTTTTGTAAGTGTTGCGATTCTTCTGTCGGAGAATCCATATTGTTTGGCAAGAAGAAGAGCATCACGGGAATTAAGAGTAGTGCGAGTATCACGGGCTATTTGTTTTTCCATGTCTGTGATGTTTTTGATTTTTTCCAGGAAGAAAGGATCTATTCCGGTTTTTTTATAAATTTTGGCAATATCAGTCCCCTCTTTTATGGCACGAGCGACGGTGAATATTCTCCATGGTGTGGGTTCTTCGTAACTGGTTTCTGAGAATCTTTCGTCTATTATTCCATCTCTTCCAATGTCTAGCATTCTTGTTGCTTTTTGCAGAGCTTCTTCAAACTTTCGACCAATTGCCATTACTTCCCCCACCGACTGCATGGAGGAGCCTATGATACTTTTACTTTTTTGGAATTTGTTAAGATCCCACCTTGGCATTTTGACAACTAAATAGTCCAGCGCCGGTTCAAAGCACGCGATAGTTTTTTTGGTTACCGAGTTTTTAATCTCTGTCAGGCCATAGCCTAGTCCTAGTTTGGCGGCAACATATGCAAGCGGATAGCCTGTAGCCTTGGATGCTAGTGCACTTGATCTTGATAATCTTGCGTTTACCTCAATTATTCTGTAGTCCGGAGAATCTCCTTTTGGACTAGGGTTTAGGGCGTACTGTATGTTGCATTCTCCCACTATTCCCAAATGCCTTATTACTTTGATGGCGATTTCGCGAAGCGTGTGATAGTCGTTGTTGTTTAAGGTTTGAGAAGGCGCAACGACAATTGATTCACCGGTGTGGATGCCCATCGGATCGATGTTTTCCATGTTGCAGACTGTTATACAGTTGTCGTATTTATCTCTGACTACTTCATATTCGATTTCTTTCCATCCTGTTAAGTATTCTTCTATTAAAACTTGTGGCGATTTGGTAAGCGATCTGGTTACTGCTTCTTCCAATTCCTTCATGTTTGAGCACATTCCGGAATCCTGTCCGCCAAGTGAGAATGCGCTTCTGACAATTACCGGAAAGCCGATTTTTTTAACTTTTTCTTTTGCGTCTTTTAATGATGTAACTGCGGCACTTTTTGGAATTTTAAGATCTATTGATCGGAGCATTTTGGCAAATTCGTGTCTGTCTTCTGTTATTTCGATTGCGCTAACTGGTGTTCCCAAAACTTCCAGGTTGTACTTTTTGAGTGCACCGGATTTGGAAAGTGCCAGGCCGCAATTCAGTGCCGTTTGTCCGCCGAAAGAAAGTGCAATGCTTGAGGGTTTTTCTTTTTTGATTACTTCTTCTACAAAGTGCGGTTCAACCGGCAAGAAATAGACTTGATCCGCAAAATCCTTTGACGTCTGGATTGTTGCTATGTTGGGGTTTATTAAAATTACTTCTTTGCCTTCCTCTTTTAATGCTTTAATTGCCTGCGAGCCGGAATAATCAAATTCCCCCGCCTGCCCTATTTGCAGAGCACCAGAGCCGAGAAGTAATACTTTGTTTTTTTTAGATTTCATAATTTATTGTCCAAAAATATTTACCAAACCGAATTTTTTTGGCAACATTTTTGTCAAAAGACCTAAAGATATTAATAAGATCTGTCTTTGTGTAGTAATTTTTTAAAACTAAATGTTTAGTACCATCTTCAAGTAATCTTTCTTTGTAGGTGTTTGGATCTCTAGATTTTTTTATAAGTTTTCCACCGAGTTTTGATCTGGAGACATTGTCTGCAAAGATTACAGTTGAGCCCTTTTTTAGATTTTGGTGAAAGACTTTTAGGAACTTTCCTAATTTTTGTTTAGGGATGTGCGAAAACCAGCATATGGCAAAAGCGCCGTTAAACTTTGGCTTAAAATGTAATTTATATGCATCTTCTTTTGAAAAAGTAATTGGGCAAAGATATTTTTTTGTTTTGGCAATTTTTAGCATTGCCGATGCAAAATCGGTTGCGTGTATTTTTAGTGCAGTTCTTGAAACATATTCTGTCCAGTACCCTGTTCCGCAAGCAACTTCTAAAACGTTTTTATCTTGAAGTTTTAGCTGCAAGATTTTTGCTAATTTTTTTTGCTCGTAAGGTCTTATTGGAATTTGACGTTGGTAGATTTTTTCGTATTCCTGTGCCCTCTTTTGATAATAACTGACTGTGTTAAGCATTTTTGATCCTTTCCAAAAAGTAATCGAAAAGCCATTCGGTGTCCTTTGGTCCGGGCATTGCTTCCGGGTGAAACTGGACGGAGAAAAACGGCAGTTTTTCGTGGATTATTCCCTCGTTTGTGTTGTCGTTGGCGTTATAAAACCATCGCTTGAAACCTTTTGGAATTTTTGCCTCATCAACAGCAAAGCCGTGATTTTGAGTTGTTATATAGCAGCGTTTTGTACGAACTTGAATCGTTGGTTGGTTTTGGGCCCTGTGTCCAAACTTGAGTTTATACGTGTCGCCACCTGCTGCCAGTGCTAGTAATTGGTTGCCAAGGCAAATGCCAAAAGTTGGTAGTTTTTTTGATAAGGATTTTTTAATAAT
>DATIHT010000086.1:0-6132 GCA_035480415.1 Saccharimonadales bacterium (SeqCode)
TGTTATTCCAAAATCTTCATCGGTAGCCAACGCAAGAAATGCTTTGGCACCGGCATATAATTCAACAAGCTCACTATCTTCGACATAACCTAAAAACTCTACGTTATCTCCGGCAATATCATGTATCTTTCTGTCCTCGGCGCCATAACCTGCAGCTTTTCCAACCACTTTAAGCTTGAAACCCATTTTATTTGCAGCTTCAATAGCAAGCGAGATTCCCTTACCCCCGACTATTCTGGAAACGACGAGGAAATAAGGTTCGTTAATTGTAGGTCGTTCATGGTTAATCGTTTTCTTTTTCCTGGTCTCTGGTCTCTGGTCTCTACTTAACTCTACCGGTGGATAAATAACATCGCTAGATCTTCTGTAGAATTTTTTGATTCTGGAAGCAACTTCTTTTGAATTGGCAATAAAATAATTAACCCTTTGCGATGCCTCAAAATCGTAAACCCGCATGAAGTGATTAACAAAAAAAGCATAAACCCGAACGGGCCAATACTTTTGCCACTCTACAGAAGTTGGATATCCATACAGATACCTCGGTGGTGTATGACAGTAACAAATTTCGATCGGGTACCCAGGTTTTCGGGTTACTAGGTCGCCAGATTCCCGCTTACCCGATGTCCTGATTACCCGGTTACCTAACAATCCTTTCGTTATGTACCAGCTACTCGAGCTAATCACTACATCATAATCCGCCAACCGATTTCTAAAACTTCCCCATATAAAAGGAGCAAGAAATCTTAATGGACTATGTAATTTTGTGACAAAAAAAGGCACTTTTTGTGCCCAGGAAGTAACTATCTTTTTATCTTTAAAAAGTTCATACGTTTTGGAGTCTTCTCTATAAAAGGCTGTATAAATTGGAGCGTCTGGAAAAAGCTCAGATAAAGCCAAAAGAACTCTCTCTGCTCCCCCAAACTCATTTAGATAATCATGAACCAGAGCAACCTTCACAGGGAAATTGTAGCAAAATTAGAGTTTGAACATAAAAAGTGGTAAACTGCACACATAGATTTAGACAACAACATCCCCGGAACAATTGTTCCTGTTGTATAAATCTAATTTTTCAAAATAGGAAGTAACAATTTACATTTGCTATGAGAATTGAAGCAATGCAGTGGAATATTGGTGCGGGTAAAATCGCGACTAAAGAGGGCTCTGACCTAAGGCACGATGCGTCGTACGATACGGAGGATTTGGATTACATCGAGAGACGCATTAGGCTGTATGATCCGGATATCATTACGCTTCAAGAAGTTCATAAAGGAGTAAATGGCGACCAAGCACAAGAAATAGCTAGTGTTCTTGGATATGAACATTTACATGTCTTCTCTCATTCAGTTTCCCATATTGACCCAGAATATGAATTGTCTCAAGCCATAATCTGCAGATTCCCCATGCCGCCAGAATACACAAGCTTCCACTTACTGGCCGATGTTGGAGTGCGTATTCTTCACAATGGAGAAGTACAAGACCTGCACGAAAAAGGTGTCATCGTAACCACAGCTGACCTTGGTGATGATCAAAAGATGCATTTAGTTACAACCCATATGCATCCTTTTAGAAGGTTTAAAATAGCTCTCGATTCCGATACAGCAAAACGCACATTTGCTGGATTTGCAAAAATTATGGAGACTTTGGACCAATCAGTACCATGTATCACTCAAGGAGACTTTAATATTGATAAAAACTCCCTAATGGAATGTTTCCCAAAACTTTTTGAGGGAGGTTTTAGTGAAGTTGTTCAAATAGAACCCACGTCACCCCGCGGATCAACCCCTGATCATGTTCTTTACCGTAGATTAAAACACTTGGGCTCAAGAGTAGATAATAATGTTTTAACAGACCACTACCCGATTATTTCGAGGTTCGAAATTGTCTAAATAAGCTTAAGCTGATCATCATTTTTGGTACTTTATCAAATGCTGCGTATTCCATTTGCTCTTGATCTCACTTCATCAAACAAATAATTTTTGATCAACTGCCCGTTATCATATACCAACAAAAGCTCACTCTCAAGATTATCACCGTTCTTTCTAACAACTGTTTGATATTTAGAACCCCTAAGAATTAAATCCAGATATCCGCTTTTACTATTTTTACCAGGCTCAGTTTTTGGGGTCTTGGAAACGTTGACGCCCTTTCCATCAACTTCTGCGTAACTAATTTTGTAGACAAACTTTTGAGTATCTCTATTTATCTTCTGCAGAAGCGAACTACCCATTCCAAAAACTAAATTGCTTGCGCTGTATTTATGAGAAGTGGCAACGGAAAGAATCTTTTTAATCATATCAAGGCTCAACTTATCACTATGAAGAAGTCTTACGTTATTCAAAACCTTATACCCTTTCTTGTTTTTAGTACTTCCAAACGCCTTCTCCAGCTTTACTAGCGCATTTAAAACTACATCCGGCGGATTTCCAGAATCCGTCCTCACAACCAAAAGCACTCCTGATTTTTTAACCTTCTCCCTCAGTTTCTTTCCCCATAAACTATCAATAGCATTCCATGTGTCATAAGTATCAGCAGGCAAGGCAACCAAAGGGCTTCTCTTCCCGAGCTCTTCAAAAATACTTGAAAAAGCCACACCTTCCTTATCCTTACCCCAAACCATAATCGAACTATGCTCGGCAGCAGGAATCGAAGACGGTGCAAGCGAAGCATCATAATATTCATTTGCACAAATCATCCCAATAATAGTGTCAGAACCGGAAAAGCTGACCAAGTGTGCAGCTCCACCAATTGCTGCAGACTCAGAAGAACTCACTCCCCTTGAACCAAAATCGTGCAATTTAAACATTACCTCGTCACTTGGGCTATCGGCAGTTTTTTCTAGGAATCGAAATATTAATTTTCTAGCGTACCAGGATTGTGTTGCAACAGTTGTTGGATACCAAACACGCAAAAGCATAGTTTCAAACCAGCCGACTACCCAAAAGCATTTGGGGTCTGTCGATTCAATCCTCATTAAAATATTGCTGGTCGGCACCACACTACCTTCTTCTACAGCATAAATTTTGAGTGGAATTTTACCGTTAAGTTTTCTAACAATATACATCCACCCTTCCTTGTTAAAAGGAAGTTTGTGATGCTTAAAAAATGCATCGGCTTCTAAAACATCAGCGTCTGTCACTTTCTGGCTTAAATATTTTTTAAGGATGTACTGCAGGCCAAAAAAAACGGTTTTCTCAAAAATCCCGCCGCGGCTTTCCAGATATGCTACCAATTTGGTAGTTCTTGGCGGGTACTGCAAAAAGTGCCCCGATTTATACGAATCCGTATCTAAAATAAGGTTAAAACTATTCACTTTTTAATTTTTGGAAATGAAACTTATGCAACAGGGGCTGTTAAAAAACAACGCCCGGAGATGTTGTCGCAACAAGTTTCAATCAATGGCCAAATTATATCATAGCGCCTAAATCAGCTTAAGCTGATCATCGTTGTTAATAGGCTTTGACTTTACACTTTGACTTTGACTCTCTCGTTCTTCTTTACCTCCCGGTATCTTCGCAGCAATACTCTTAAACCCCAGCCTTTCATATTCTGCCCTCACTTTATCCCAGTCTGGTTTAAACTCTAAATTCTCAATTTCAAATTTCAAATCCACATTCCTGTCCAGCTCCACCAATCTTTTGGCAGCCAAAGCCACGTCTTTATCTTTTTCAAGCTTGGTACGTACAGTCTCCCCAACTTCTGCGGTATGCTCAAATAAATTCTCTAGTGTGTGATATTTTTGCAGTAAAGTTGCAGCAGTTTTTGGCCCGATACCAGCCACCCCGGGTATATTGTCCGAAGGGTCTCCAACCAAAGATTTATAATCAACCATCTGGTGAGGTTCAAGCCCGTACTTCTCCTTAACTTCCGCACTTCCGTATAAGCTCACCTGATTTAGATTCCACCCTGGCATTTGCACTTTTAAATTACCATCTACAAGTTGCAATACATCCCGATCACCAGACAAGATAATTACAAGATCCATCTTCGAGGAGCCTCCTCGTTGAGCCTCAGACGAGGAGGCTCCTCGACCCACGACTTTTGTTTTCTTACTAGGCTCTAGGCTCTGACCTCTAACCTCTAACGCTCGCGATGCAATAGTTGCTACTATATCATCCCCTTCAAATCCTTCTTTAGAAAAATAAGGAATGCCAAAAGCATCTAAAACTTTTTGAACTTTAGGAAGTTGTGGGTATAAATCCGGCGGTGCTGCTTTTCTTTGTGCCTTATATTTTTCAAATTCTATGTGGCGGAATGTAGGAGCCTTAGTATCAAAAGCACAGGCAATATGTGTAGGTTTAACCTCATCGATTGCCTTAAGAAGCATGTTAGAAAATCCAAAAACGGCATTGGCCATTTCCCCATCCTTGTCCGTCAATGGAGGAAGGGCATGGTACGCACGATGAAGCAGAGAATTTCCGTCAATTAAAAGTAATTTCACACCCAACATGAGGAGATTTTAACATAGTGAAAATCTGAATTAATTTACGCTTTACCTAAACTCTGGAGTAAGGAGAGTTCTCGTTAAGGGATACGACTTCTCTATCTGGCCAAACTTGACCAACTTGTCCAGGACCATACTGTCCCTTAAGATCAGCTATAAATCTTCTCATTTGTCCTCTGGTAAATGGTACACCTGTTCCCAAACGACTATCTTCCCAGCCTTCAACCTGGCCGATAATCTCGCCTGATTTTAACTTTACTCTGTGAAGCGCAGCCTTCCCTTCATCTCCCTCACCCTTAACAATAGGGAAAAGCTGTCTTTTACCAAAAACGGTATAGGTATCTATTGCAAGAAGATCGTCTCTGCATGCAACAACGAGCTTGTCAACGTAGCCTTTTACTCTCTGGGCAGTTTGGGGGTTATCGCTATAATTAGCCTCTACACCAAGTGGGGTCTGAGTAGCTTCATCAAAAGCTGCAGATTCTAAGGCAGTAAGTACCATATAAATATAATACTATGCATGTGCCACTTTTGCAGGTCTGGCTTTTCTAAATTTAACTTCACCGTTTGTAACTGGTTTACCAACTAGTCTCTCAAATTCGTCTCTCTCCAGTGTCTCTTTTTCCAAAAGAGTATCCGCCACCAGATCCAGCTTACTTCTATGTTTCACAATTGTCTCTTTTGCTTTTTTGAAACCTTCATCAATTATCTTTGCAATCTCCCTATCAATTTTGGCAGATTGCTCTGGAGAAACCTGTGCTCCATCAGTAGTCTGAGGTATCATGCCAAATTGTGCCCTAGGAGAAAAAATCGTAGGCCCCAACGGGCTCATACCAAAATCGGTAACCATTTCCCTGGCAACGGCTGACGCAATTTCCAAATCCGAAGATGCACCGGTAGTAACTTCCTTAAAAATTAACTCCTCTGCTGCTCTTCCTCCTAAAAGCACTGCAATCCTCTCAAGTAGTCTCGTTTTTGTTTCCGTGTATCTGTCAATCGACGGTGGCACCAAAGTGTGTCCGCCTGTAGAACCCCGGGAAACGATAGAAATCCTATGTACTGGATCTGTATGAGGCAAATAGTGAGCAACAACTGCGTGCCCGCCTTCATGATACGCAGTCATCTTTTTTTCCTCGGCAGACTGCATCCTGTGCCTCTGTGGCCCTAGTTTAACTTTTGTTGCTGCCTCTTCGAGATCAAGATTCGTTATTTCTTTTCTGGTCTCGCGTGCTGCCAAAATTGCCGCTTCATTTAACATGTTGGCAAGATCGGCACCGGAAAAACCAACCGTTCTTTTTGCAATCCTCTCAATATCCACTTCTTTGGCAAATGGTTTACCCTTCATATGAATCTTGATAATCGCTTTCCTGCCCTCAATGTCCGGCAAATCCAAAGAAACCCGCCTATCAAACCTTCCTGGCCTTGTTAGTGCAGGGTCCAAAAGATCTGGACGATTAGTCGCAGCTGTTACTATCACATTGTCATTTGGCGCAAATCCGTCCATTTCTACCAAAATCTGGTTTAGTGTTTGCTCGCGTTCATCGTGACCACCGGAAAACCCCATACCCCTCATTCTTCCTATCGATTCAACCTCGTCTATAAAAATAATTGCAGGAGAACTCTTTTTGGCTTGTGCGAACAAATCACGAACACGGGCTGCCCCAACTCCCACCAGCATTTCCATGAACTCG
>DATIHT010000087.1:0-1946 GCA_035480415.1 Saccharimonadales bacterium (SeqCode)
GCAGGCGGCATGGGCGACTATTAATGCAACCTGTTTTCTACGCAACCACCACACTTGTTAGGCAAGCCATTACAGATATGATGCAAATTTTGGGGCCCGAGTATAACCCTATTATTTTAAACAGAAGAAGAAATTCACCAAATTCAAGGCTACAGGACAAATTCCAAGAAGCAGAACAACAGTTAAAACAGTTGGGTTTTTACGAAAACTCAATTATAGTATCAAATATTTATGTTGCCGGGAGTCGGCCTGGACGCAACGAGGACGCAATTATTCTTTTTATCTCAAAAGAATGTCCGAGGTTAGACTTTTCTTCAAAAGAACGTTAACTTCTTGACTTCCTCCTAAGCGGGCAATACAATTTTCACAAATGGTAGATCTTGATCCTCGCCAAAAAGGCATAACCTTTATGTCCGATGCAGATTTAGCAAAAGCTAAAAAAGATGCTTCATTAAACCTGAGCCATCGAGGAGGTAGAAAAAAAGCAAAAAACGGACAAAGATCGAGACAAATAACTTCAGGAATCGTTAATCTTGATGCATTTATACGTCCTTGGGAAGGTCAGATAGGTAACATAGGCGGTCCTAGGACAATTCCACGTAGCTATGTGATTAGGCCAACAATAGGAGAGAGTGTAAGTATGAACCCGCAAAAGCCTAATTCTCAGTAACTTTATTTATCAGCTTCCTTCTCTTTATCCTCATCAATAATTTTAGTCAGCTCGTATGTTATTAAAACAGCAATCAGCGTAATAAAAAAAGCATAGATAAACTTAGAAATTATTCCAGAGCCTACTGAAAGATATTTATTAATATAATTATCAACAAACGCCTGTACAGCATCATTCCAGGCAAGAGCGGCAACAATTCCAAACCCGGCAGTAGAGAGGGTGATCATCTGCTTTAAAAGCTCGTGTCTAAATTTCTTAGGCATGTGGAAATTATACTACTTTAAAGTAATTTTCAGCCTCGCCGAATCAATATGTGCAAGATACTGGTTTAAATCTGTTTTTGCCTGAACGCGGTATGTTTTATTCCCGCTGTCAAGGTTAATTTTAGAAGAGGTTGTCAAAACACCAGCGGGTGAACTTGTGGAAATTTCACTACTCCAAACAGGGTGGCTATCGGTTTTGTTGTAGAGCTGAGCATATGCCTTGCCGTTTCCGTCCTGCACCCAAATAGAACCTTCAAAAACTACAGAATCAATAGCAGAATATTTTGTCGTATCTACAGAAACCTCAAGGCCGGAAAGGTCGACATAGCTATTACTGTTTGTTGTGCCGGAGCCAATTGGGATATAGATTTCTTTTTGGGCAGTCTGAATAATTGTTTCCGTCTGTTTTTCAACCACTGTTTGCTTTTCAACCACGGTTGTCGCTTGCCCCGCATCATTTTGGTGCTGGGTGCTGGGGGAAGCCTGCACAATCGAATTAACAGAGGGTGAGGGAGCCAAGGTAGGGGAAGCAACCACAATCTGCGCCATAGTCGTCGGGTTTTCACTTCTTTGTTGGTTTGCCCCTTCCCTTTGACCAACCACCAAATAATTCAGATAAAGCAAATCTGCAAGAGAAACAACAATAATTAAAATAGCAGCCTTGGCAGCAAACCTGGACAGATCCATAATATCTAATCTTAGCACCTCTACACTTGATACTTGATACCTGATACATGATACTTGATACACTAAATTAAAATGTATAAACCCCCAACACGAAGTCAACAGAAAAAACTCGAAAGCTTCCTGGCAAAAGGGGAGAGTACGGTTTTGATAACCACAATAGGTGCCCGCTACTTTTGGATCAATTTCCTACTGGCACTTCCATTTGCCTTCGTTTTTATTGGTATTCCCAAACTAAGTAAGCTCCTTCGAATGCGTCAATCGTTCACATACGCCCTAACAAACAAACGTTTTTTGATAATTCGTGGAATATTTTCAAGAAAAATAGT
>DATIHT010000088.1:0-1775 GCA_035480415.1 Saccharimonadales bacterium (SeqCode)
TCATTTACTCACGGGCGATCTTAAAAGGAGAAGCCAAGCCCCATAGAACAACAAGATTTGTATTACTGCTGGATACTTGTCTTTCGACAGCTGCTTTATTTGCCCAGCACGACACAGTCGCAATCTGGCTATCGGGAGTATCTGCTCTACAGGCCGTCTTTATTTTTGCACTGTGCATCAAACATGGAATGGGCGGTTGGGCCAAAATAGATCTGCTTTGCCTGGCAATAGCACTTGCAGGAATAGTTCTTTGGCAAACTACAGATAATCCTTCACTCGCGCTCTACGCCTCAATTTTTTCTGATTTTGTCGGCATGATGCCAGCCCTAATCAAGACTTACTATCACCCCGAAACCGAAATCGTCAGTTTTTTCGCAATCGACGTAGTTGCTGCCATTTTCAGCACGTTGGCATTAAAGTCCTGGAATATTCAGCAATCCGCTTATCCAATTTACATCATGATAATTAACGCACTAATGGTTATCTTGATAATTCGTCCAAGGCTTCAGAAAATGTTTCAAAAATGAACTTGTCAATTAGATTTGCAACAGAAGAAGATTTTGAAAAGTACTCAGACCTGCTTCAAAGAACTTACGAACAAGCTTACGTTAATGAAAAAATAGGTCTCAGGAAAGAACATTTATCAAAAGAAGTTTTCGCATCAGACAGGATTAAAAAATACTTGATAGTAAAACTTAAAAAGACAAATAACTTAAAAACATGGTTGGCATTCTTGGGTGAAAAATTAGTAGGAGCGATATCGCTAATTGAAGATAAGAAAGAATGTATAGTCGAAGGTTTTTACGTAGATCCAGATTATCAGGGTCGCGGCATAGGTAAAGAACTTTGGGAACTAGTATTAAAAAATAGAAACGGCAAAAACATTGTGGTAGAGGTCAACGCTGACAATCAGAAAACTTTAGATATGTATAGAAAATGGGGGTTCATAAGGGACTGGAAAAGAAAAGTTTTTTATCATCATTGGCCGGAATGGCCCGAAGGGATTAAGACAAAAAATATTTATCTTAAACTGTCAACATAAATCTATCCCTTATCTCTCTTACCTAGGTAACTCCAGACAGCAAATAAACTAAGAGCAATAATTGCCAAAACAATATTTACAGTAGTCACCAGCTGCAATAGCGACAAAACTGCAGAAATAGCCAAAAACAAAGCGACAAAAAAAGACATTTTAAAAGAAGTTTTAAAATACCAGGTTGGGTCATAACGTTTGCGGTGAATTCGAACTCTAACAAAATACAGAACCAATCCCAATAACCCCCAAACCGCAGCAAAAAGCAAAAATACGAAAAGTGCAAAAAAATACCATTTAGCACTATCTGGATCAACAGCGGTTACAATCCAAGAAAGCCCAAAGACTGCAAAAACAGAAGCAAGAAAAACCAGCGGCAAAAACTTGGACATAGAACCATTGTAAGCATTTTTTAAAATTTATACATTTAGATTTGAATTAAAATTTAAAATTGTAAATTAAAAATTAGGTAGATTTGGTAAAATCTACCAACATGGATTCACAATCAACATTGTTAATAATCGGCGGATTGGTTACTGTTGCTTTCATCGTCATTTACCTGCAAATTAAAAAGCTTACAGAAAACAAAGGCGCAGACGATACCACAAAGCTTCTTACTCAGATAATTTCCGAAATGCGCGGTTCAATGGACAAAAATGTCAGCACAATGGCTTCTCAGCAAAACGCAATAAACGAAAGGTTAGACAAAGCTGCTCAGGCTTTGGCAAACGTCTCAAAATCT
>DATIHT010000089.1:0-6865 GCA_035480415.1 Saccharimonadales bacterium (SeqCode)
CCATCCCACTGCGCCCAGGAAAGCCAGTAATCGTAAGCTTTTGCAAAGGTAGGTGCGCCAAGCGCACCATTTGATGCAGGAGGCAATATTTTGCTTCCAAAATATGTAATTACAAAAAGGCCCAGGCGCCAAAATGCAAAAATACTAAGAATCATATGCTATTGATAATCCCAACATGAACCATAGAAAAATCATGATTTGCGGGAAGAAAAGAGAGTTTACAAATTGAGAGTGAATAATCAAAGCCAGAACGGATGCCAATGCGCCTAAATGAAGCGCACTTTTCCCTGCGCCATTTGCAAATTTCTTGACCATCGAAAAAAGTAATAAGAGATAAGAAATAAGACCGATAATTCCGGTTGTTGCCGCAACCAAAAGAATACTGGAATCAACTCCCCCACCCGAATGCCCACCAAGTGGATCTTCAAAGGTGAAAAATCCTTCTCTTTCCTGCGCATAACGATAGGTATTAAAACCTACGCCAAACACCGGATATTTTTGAAAAATAACAAGCGCTTTTTGCCAACTTTCGATTCTGGCTTGCGATGTTTCATCGACGGCAAAAGCACCCATGATTCTAACCCTTACCTGGGGAATTACCAAATAAGACATAAAAGAAATCATGAGAAAAACTATTAATAATTTCGGTGATTTTAAAAGGCCAATTGCCGAAAGTGCTGCAAGTGCTGCCAGATAAGAACTTCTGGAGAAAGTTAAGACAATCCCGGTGAATAAAATGAGAGACACTAAAAGATAAATTTTCTTTGTAGTTTTTAAAAAGAGACTCAGGGAAAGTGCCAGAGGAATTGTTAAAAATCCGCCGGAAAAATTAGGGTCCAGGAAAGTGGACACAATTCGGGATTGATGAGGATCCCAACCGTATGCGGAAAGAAATGTGAGATCCGGAAAAATCAAAATCTGGAAGAATCCTATGACTGTATAAATCACACCGATTGCAAGAATCGCCTTTAGCCAGTTTTCCACCTCACCCTTTTTGATTATGTTTGGAACGATTATGGCCAGTGAAAAGTAGAGCATGAAGCGGAGAAGGAAAAGTGAGGCACTTACAACTTCTGCAGTTGTGAAATTGTTCAAGGCAAGGATGGTAGACGCAGAAGCACTTAGAGTGAAAATTAAAGTGGGAATAACAATAGGTTTATCCAGCTTGATGGATTTTTTAATAGCAAACAGATAAATAAAGGAGGTGGCAAAAGTTATTGCCGTTGCAATATCACCAACTGTTAATATTGCAGAGCCTATTGTTGGAATTCTCACCAATTGGCCGGGAATGATAGAAAGCAGACAAAAAACTAAGAGGAGTTTTATTAAGTTCATTTTTCTGGTGGACCCGACAGGGTTCGAACCTGTGGCCTTTACAATGTGAATGTAACGCTCTACCAGCTGAGCTACGGATCCTTACTTTTTTGAATTTTAGCATAATTGCCGTTTGTTGAACTTGTAAATATTTTGCTAGAATATTCTAATGAACATCCGCGAGACTCTTATTTCTGCATTTAAAGAAATCACCCAAACGGCTTTAATCTCTTTGGCAATTTTTTTCTTCGTTTACACTTTTTTGGTCCAACCACATAGAGTGAAAGGTGATTCTATGTTTCCAAACTTTAAAGACGGCGAGCTGCTTCTAACCGAAAAGGTAACGTATCGAATATATAAACCGCAGCGAGGCGATGTGATTGTGTTTCAGGCACCCCACGCCAGTGTAGATTATATTAAGCGCGTAATTGGCTTGCCGGGTGAAACAGTCAAAGTGCAGGACGGCACGGTTTTTATAGGAGACCAGGAACTGAAGGAGCCTTACGAAACACAAAAAACGCAAGGCAGTGAAACTCTAACGCTGGGAGTCGACGAATACTTTGTTTTGGGGGACAATCGTGGTGCCTCTTCAGATTCCAGGGCTTTTGGGCCAATTAAAAGAAGTTCTTTTAAAGGAAAGGTTTGGCTTGTTTACTGGCCGATTGTAAAATCCAGTATTGCTGGCGGTTTTCGCAGAATTTCAGGAGTTCACTACAGCGTCGCGGATTCTTTTAATGACCGATGAGGTTGCCATAACATCCCCTTTTGCTACAACAAAAAGTTTCGATTCGACCCTTGAGTGAGTAATTTTAATAGTGACTTTTACGTCATCCTGACTTAATTTTGCAGAAAGATCTTTTTCATACTGGTCAAGTTCTTCATTTTGCAATCGAAGTGCCGGTTTTTGCTGTTTTGGCACAATGTTTTCTCTGGAGCGCATTTTTCTGGTTAATTCCTCTGCACCGCGAACCGAGAGGTTGTCTGAAAGGATAATTTTATACGCTTCAATGATAAGATGAGGATCCTCCAGAGACGCCAGTGCTCTGGCATGACCTTCTGAAGTGGCACCAGACGCGAGTGCGTCTTTTAGAGCATCAGGCAGAGATAGCAGTCTTAGCGAGTTGGAAACGTAAGGTGCACTTTTGCCAACTTTAATTGCGATTTCTCCGCTTGATAGACCAAATTCGTCCATTAATCTTTTAAATGCCTGGGCTCGCTCCAGCGGATTCAAGTCGACACGCTGAACGTTTTCGATAATGGCCATTTCGAGCATGCCTTGAGGAGTAGTTTCTTTAATAATTACAGGCACCTTTGGCAGGCCTGAGATTTTGCTGGCTCTCCAGCGCCTTTCACCTGCGATTATTTGGTACCCGGCCGGAGTTTTGGCAACAACAATTGGCTCCAGAACACCGTTTTCGCGGATTGAGTCAACAAGTTCCACTAGCGAGTCGGGGGTTATAAGACCACGAGGCTGCAGAGGATTGGGTTGCAGCATGTCTATGTCAATTTCGAATATCTGTGTTTCTTCCATTTTTGTTGTTACACCTGATTCTAAACAGCTTTTCACGGACTGTCAAGCACCTTTTATTTACCTTAAAGACTACTTTGATATAGTTATTGGGGTTTTGAGGACTTACTTTATAATGTCAACAAACTTTTTGCCTAGTTTTTGTCTGAATTTAACAATACCCGATGTTATTGCAAAGATTGTGTGATCCCTGCCAAGCATTGTGCCAATACCAGGATTAAGCCTGGTTCCACGCTGGCGCACGATAATATTACCTGGCGAAACGATTTGACCGCCAAAGATTTTTACGCCAAGTCTTTTCCCTGCAGAATCTCGATTTTTGGCGGTTGAACCGCCTGCTTTTTTGTGTGCCATTTTTTAGTTGATTATTTTTTCTATTAAAACTTTGGTCTTTTGGTGCCTGTGTCCGGTTGTTCTTGTGTATTTAGACTTTGGCTTAAATTTTACTACTCTTATTTTTTTGTCTTTGTATGTTTCAATAATTTTTGCACTAACCTTTGCTTTGTCTACTGTGGGAGTGCCCAGAAAAACTTTATCCCCACCAAGTGCCAGCACCTGGTCAAAGGAAATTTTGGCATCTTTTTCACCGTCTAATTTTTCGACGCTGATTATTTGCCCTTCTTCTACTTTATATTGTTTTCCGCCTGTTTTAATTATGGCCCACATTTGTGAAATTTTAACACTCTGAGGCTGCCGTGTTCAAGCTTCAAGGTTATAGTTGGGTTTTTTAACAGCAAAAAGAATCCCGAGCAAGAGAAGATTAGCAACTAAGGATGACCCTCCATAAGAAACCAGGGGCAGTGTAATACCTGTAACTGGAATAATACCCATGTTCATGCCAACATTTACGGTAAATTGATAGATAAAAAGGCCGAGTATGCCAACAGTTGTTAATTGACCAAAGCGATCGGTGGAATTAAGAACTTTTGTAATTCTTCTAATTAAAATTACAAAGATGATTATTACGAGCCCCGCACCTACAAAACCCAACTGTTCGGCGATGGAGGCAAAAATAAAATCGCTTTCTGATTCCGGTAAAAAGTTAAGTTGAGATTGCGAGCCCCTACCAAGTCCCCTGCCGAAAAGCTGGCCTGCGCCGACTGCTATTTTGGATTGTAATATGTTGTATCCGGAACCGAGTGGGTCCTTTGACGGATCTACAAAAGTTTCGATTCGTTGTTTTTGATACGGGGCTAAAATTTCAAAAGAGATTGTTGCAGTCAAAATAGCAAGCAGAAAAAGAGCAAGTATGTGATCTTTTTTCATCCCAGCCGCAAAAGCAACAGTTAGCCAAATTGCTAAAATTGCAGCAGCGCTACCAATATCCGGTTCAACTAAGATCAGAAGGAAGGCCGGTGAAATTAAAAGTAGACTTGCAATTAGATTTGTAACTTTTGCAGCAGATCTTTTTGTAAAAAATAGGGCAAGAGTTAAAATACTACCAACTTTGGCAACTTCAGAAGGCTGAAAGCGAAAAATACCGAAATCTATCCACCTAACAGAACCTCTAATTGCTTCGCCTGCAAGATAAACGACAATTAGGGCCACAATAGACACTAGATATACAGGGAGGGCAAAACTTTTGATGGTACGAAAATAAAATTGGCTGACAATTAACATTAAAAGAATTCCAAAAAACCAAAATATTAATTGGCTTGTTGCAAGACTTTTGTTGGCTGCATAGATTGTGGATATTGAAATTGCCCCAAGTGCGAGTGCGAGTGCAATTAGGAGTTTGTCGATTTTTGTGGTCATTTTCTCGAGGAACGTCCTCTCCGATGCCAACTCGAGGACGCACCTCGAGCTGAATTTCAAGGTGCGACCTTATCACGAAGTGATTGGTCGTTCCTTGAATTTTAGTTGCCGCTTTTTCTTTTAACTTCTAGGCTATCCCCTTTTGTAAGCTTGGCTGTAAGCGTCTCGGCTTTAATTTTTTCTTCGTACTCCTTTGGCCATTGGGGCAGCTGCACTTCTATCTTTTCGTCGAGTTTACAGTTTGCTTCTTTTCTGGCTTGCTGAATCTGGCGAATAATATCCCTTGCCTCCCCTTCTGCTTTTAGTTGTGGCGTTATTTTTTCATCGAGTGTTACTTTTGCACCTTTTTTAAATTGCACCGCCTTAACATTTACTTCGTCTGCAATTATTTTTTCTATTTCTTCATCTAACTTTTCCCCGCCGTATGTCAAACTAGCCAGCGGCTGTCTCACCTTAAGATTTTTTTCTTTTCTTATTGCGTGGGCAGTCGAGACAATTTCTTGTGCTAGCATCATTTGTTTTTCCAAATTCTCATCGACTGCGCCGTTGTTGGGCTTTGGAAAATTTGTAAGATGAACAGAGATTTCGTCTGTTAGGTTGGTATAAATTTCTTCGGTTATAAAAGGTATCAGCGGGGAAAGCACCTGTGTAAATGTTGTAAGAACCTTATACATAGTTTGGTGGGCAGATTCTTTATCACTTTGGTCTTTGGCTGCCGGGCCTACTCTGTCTCTGGTTCTTCTGATATACCAAAGTGAAAGATCATTCATAAACTCCTGCATATGAACAACAACATCCATTGGCAAAAAATTCTCATAAGCGTATGACATCTGTGTAACATTTACTGCAAGGCGGGAAAGAATCCATCTGTCTAAAACGTTGACGGTTGTCAGTTGACGGTTGTCAGTTGACGGAGACCAGTTGTCTATATTGGCGTTGGTTATAAAAAAGTTATAGACATTCCAATAAATCAGAAGCAGTCCCCTAACCTGATTCCTGTATTGTTCTTCGGAAATTATGATGTCTTCCCCGTTTATAACGGGACTTCCCATAAGGTAAAGCCTCAGGGCGTCTCCGCCGTACTTTTGAAGTAACTCTTTTGGGTCCGGATAGTTATGATAGTTTTTGCTCATTTTTCTGCCGTCTGTTCCCTGAATGACACCGGTTACCAAAACATTTTTGAACGCTTCTGTTGCAAACAAAGCTGTTCCGATGATGTGAAGAATGAAAAACCAAGCGCGTATTTGGCCCGTGTATTCCGTAATAAAATCGGGCGGGAAGAATTTGTTAACATCCAAACCTTTTTCGAAGGGAAAATGCCGTTCAGCATAAGGTGCCGAACCTGCTTCTATCCAACTGTCCAAAACTTCCGGTGTCCTTTTGGCATCTTTGCCGCACTCTTTGCACTTAACAATTACTTCGTCGATGCCAGGTTTGTGAAGGTCCGTTATTTTTTGGTTTGACAATTCTTCCAGTTCTTTTATTGAACCGGGGACAGTTCGGTGGCCTTCTTCACATTCCCAAACAGGAATTGGAGAACCCCAATAGCGGCTTCGGGAAATACACCAATCCGGAGCATTTTCCAAACTTTTTAGATATCTTCCGTATTTAAAATGAGCAGGTACCCAATTTACATTTTCGTTTGTTGCCTTTAATTTATCCTTTAGTTTTTGAACATTTACATACCAGGCGTTTTGGGGTGCATAGTAAAGGCGGGTATGGCAACGCCAGCAAAGAGGTACGTTGTGTAATTGTTCTTCGTCTTTGTAGATTAAATTGCGTTTTGCCAAATCTTCGTTTACTGCTTTATTTGCCTTTAGATAGTACATACCGCCAAACAGTGGCACATCTGGTTTTATAGTTCCTTCTTCATCCACATGCATTTCGATGTGAATGTTGTTCTCCTGCATCGCCTTTAGGTCTTCTTCTCCGTAAACGGCGATAGTGACAACCCCGGTACCTTCGTCTGCCGTGACGAAATCACCGGGAATTACCACGAAAGCTTTTTCGTCTTTTGTTATTTTGCTTTTGTAATAATCATAATGAGGAATATATTTTTTCCCCACCAGAGTTGAACCCTGAAATTCTTCAATAATTTTATAAGAATTTTTTTCTCCCAAAACCTTTATCGTGGGTTTTGCCAAAATATACTTCTCTCCATCTTGCTCGACTTTTATGTACATTAACTCAGGATTTACTGCCAAAGCAGGGGTAACAATTTTATTCCAGGGGGTAGTTGACCAAGCCAATATATAAGTTCCTTTCTCA
>DATIHT010000090.1:0-12532 GCA_035480415.1 Saccharimonadales bacterium (SeqCode)
ACTTCATAACCCGAATGTTCTTTGATATAAGTTTCGATTTGTTCAAAATTGACTTGTTTTGTTTTTAAAATCATTAAAATTTCTTTGTTTTCTTCTATTTTGCCCTTCCACCAGTAAGCAGACTCTATGGGGAAAAGGTTATAACAAGCGATTAACTTTTTTTGCAGCAAACCTTTGCCGATTTTTACGGCGTCTTCTTTTTTATGAATTGTTACAAAGATTAATATCACTGGATTTTAAATTATACATTAGGCGGTAACTTACGTTTACACCCTTGGGGTGGGTTACGTTGACACCTAAGGATTGGTGGCTAGATTTGCAAAGACGCCTTTAAAATATAGGGCTGCTGCAATTGCAATCATGATGATCGAATAAGTCCCAAGGACGAACATGGACGATGTGTGCTGGGCAAAAAAGCCGGCAAGAAGACTGCCAAGGGGCATCATGCCAACTAGCATTGCCAGATAGACGGCGTTAATACGTGCACGCATACTGTCCGGAGCATAAACCTGAACGAGGGCGTTCATAGTAGAGATCATTGTTAAGATCCCAAAGCCGGAAACGTAAAGAAAAACGTGGGCAAGCAAAAAGTTCCTGTTTATTGAAAATGCCAAGAGCCCTAGTGACGAGATTAAAATACCGAATAAAATGTATGGAATTTTGTTTTTCTTTTTGGAATTTACAGAAGTGAAAATTGCGCCTGTTAGGGAGCCCGCGCCGGCTGCAGAAAGCAACGAGCCCAGGCCATGCGCACCAGAGGAGAAAACCTTGTCCGCAATTGCCGGCATTAATGCTTGAAATGGCCAAATAAAAATCGCGGAACAAAATCCTAAAAGAATAAAGTACATAATTTTGGGGTGCGTAAACGAATATTTAATACCAATTTTTAAAGATTCGAATGGATGCGTGTCAGTATCCAGGTGTGGGCTGTAAATAGGTTTTACCTGGTATATTGCCCAAATTCCGGCAAGAAAACTTATACCATTTAGAATAAATGTCCAACCCACCGAGGTTGCGGCGATTAAAATACCTGCTGCTGCCGGGCCTACAAATCTTGCGGTGTTGAAAAGACTATTATTTATCGGCACGGCAGAAGATAGATCTTCTTTTCCGACCATCTCTATTAAAAAAGTAAACCTTGTGGGCAAATCTACTGCTTCTATAACACCAATAACGAAGACCAAGAATAGAACCACTGGCAAAGTAGCATGATTGGTTAGTGCCAAAACTCCCAGAATAATACAGGTTGTTGCCTCCGAAATTTGCGTCATAAAGAGCAGTCGTTTTTTATCCATGCGTTCTATAAACACGCCGGCAAACATGGTGAATAGTAAAAACGGTAAACCCGAAACCGCTGCTGCCACACCGACCCAAAATTCGGAATGTGTCATGTGGAATATCAAATAGCCAACACCTACCTGCTGAAGCCAAAAACCAACAAGAGATATAACTTGCCCGATTGTGTAAAGCTGAAAATTCCTATGAGAAAGTGCCGGAAATAAACCTTCGAGTCTTCCTATTGGTCGTGCTGCACCCGTTCTTGAGGATAATTCTAAATCTTCTAAGATGTCGTCTTTTGCCATCATTTAATTGTAACAGGAATTCTAGAGACCTATGAGGCTCAATTATTGTTGGTGCTTTAGGATTTTTGGCCTGTGATGAATACATGTGAAAAAAACAAGATCCGATCTTGATTTTAAGATCGGATCTTAATGTTTCTTTACTTGTTGACCATAAGGTCAAAGACGATACCGGCAACCAAAACGACAACACCTATCATGAGTGCATTTGGTACCAATGTTGGCACGAAATGAACTAGTATGAATCCTACTCCTAACCCTGCTACAGAATGTGCAAGTGCGTGAGGTTTCATACATTCCTTTAATTTTTTATCCATTTAAATAAATCACCTTCCTCTCTTATTTAAGATTAGAACTGTCCGTTTGGATTGTCAATAAAATCTAGATAAGTCTTTGGAGTTTTTTGAAATCTGATTGTAAGAACGGTCTGAATTTAGCAAACCTTACTGCTGCTGCCGGGTGATACATTACGAAATAATTTCTTCCTGCTTCTTTGATGATTGCCCCGTGAACTTTGGCAATTGGCAGGTCTTTTCCCAAAACTGCCTTTGCCGCGGTTTTTCCCAGAAGGACAATGATTTTTGGGTTAATTGTTTTTAGCTGATTTTGAAAATGAACATTGCCGTGGGCAATTTCTGCATCTGTTGGGGTTCTGCCTTTGCCTTCTGAAGTTATCGGGAAATATTTGACAGGGGAAGTTATGTAAACGTCTTGGCGCTTAACACCAATTGATTCAATAAGTTGAGTTAAGAGTTTGCCGGATCTGCCTACAAACGGTCTGCCTGTTTCTGCTTCTGTTTTACCAGGAGCTTCTCCGACAAACATAATTTTTGCGCTTGCATTCCCCTCTCCGGCCACGGCTTTACCAGTTGTGTTCCTTTTGCAGATTTTACAGTTTTCTATTTCTTTGGATATTTCATCCAAGAGACTTTGCCTTTTCATTTTAAATTATTCTGCTTTATTGTAAACTTCTGCCCAATTGTAACGCAGCAAAAATTCGTTTTTTGACCCTAAAAGTCTATGTTTTAATCTTCCGTGGTCTACTTCTCCGATTAAATTAGATGGGGAGAAAATAGTGTAGTTATAGGGGTCTTCTATCGTTATGCCATTTGATGATAGAATCGCAGGTCCGTCTATAAAATGGTCAACTACAATGCCCCAGGATACTACACGAAACGATGTGCCTCTTGGGATCTGATAGTCATATTGATATCTTAAAATAGTGTCCTCTTCCCACTGTCCTGCTTCAAATGGTTCACCAGTGTATCTTTCATCATCTGGTACGAATCTTCCATTTTTTATAAATTTTTTAAGCTTTTCATGGGCTCCAAACCCTTTTTTATATTCCCAAACAAGAGCCATTGGAACTCTAACTAGTGCTGTATAGGCATCAATATACGATCCGGCTTTTTCCCAAGGACAAGAATCCGAAAAGCTGTGTGGGGCAAAAGATATTTGTTCGCGCTCTGTCGGCATAAGAGGAAAATAGTATCATTTTGAGGCTAAATTGTCAAACTATGGGTTTGAATCTTATTTTATTAAGAACCCGAAGGCCCTAATCAAAAGAGATTGAGAAGTACTAACAGCTTTACCATTTTGTGCCGAAATATCAACTTCTACATTGGAATTTATATTGATAATACCAAGGAGTTTCCCGGTTCTTTGTCCTTCGATTTTGTAAACTATCTGATTATCTACTTCAGTCAGAGTAACTTTAGGGGCTGTGTTTTGCTGTTTTGAAATAATTCCTAGGTTGGTTGCACCTGCAACTGCCTCGTTTGGAAGAATCGAAATTTTTTCCGGACCATTGGAAGATATTGTGCTTAGCAGATGCGTTTGACTGTCTATTTGAATAGGCAGAGTTGTGGATACTTCTGTTTGACCTTGCTGAAAAGTAATTTTGTTGTCGCCTGGTTGGACGCTTAAGATCGTGCTGCCGTCTGCTGCTTGTTCTGAAACACGGTCTACTAGTTTTGAAATTGGCGGTGGCGGAGGACTACTTTCAACCTTAGGTTGTTCTGCTGAGGCACTGGGCGACGTTTGTGACGACTGTTGCTGCTGCGGATTTGGAGAAGTGGTGCCAGTTGACACTTGAGCTGGTGATGTTACGTTCGATGCTGGTGTTTTTGATTGCTGCTGAGGTGTAGACGGTGGGGTCGGTTTATTCTGTGGTGTGACTGTTACTTTAATCTTATTGTCGGTTGTGGGTTGCGGATTAATATTTATAGTTGCCTTGGAATTTTGTGGCGTAAGGGATTCGCTTTTGGTTTTTGGAGCTGGAGCCGATGGTGCAGGTGGCTGTTGCTGTGACGGTGAAGCAGGTTTTGGTTGATTTGTACCGGTTGGTTTACTGTCGCTGCCTGAAGTTGATGCTGCAAGAACGCTACTATCCGGCATTATTAAAATTATTTCTCCTGTGTCTTTTAGAACTAATTCGTCTGCTTTTGCTACTGCAAACTGATTATTGGTTATAAATACGAGTTGGAAAATAATAAAAAGCAGGAAAAAGCTTAGGAGAAATCTCACTTTTATTGGCATATTTTTTAATCTTACTATCTTTTTATCCTTTTTTCCAAATCGTTTACGCTGTATCTTCCGTCGACCATAATTCTATTTAATAAAAACAAGTTGTTGCTGCTTTGGACCGACCCATAAATTGTGGAAACTGCTCCAGTGTAATTTGCGTCTCTAACTGTTTTAACTACAAAGTCGTTATAACTACCATATGGATACGCAAACCAGTTGGCCGGTTTTTTTAGATGCGATTCCAAATCCTCTTTACTGCCGCGAATCTCGTCGATTATGGAAGCTTGGGAAAGACTCGGTAAGTTTGGGTGATGTCTGGAGTGCGCTTCAAATTGAACCAGGTCGGATTTATCAATTTCTAAAATTTGATCCCAGGTTAAATAGGCCGAGGCGTCTACTGCCTGAGTTATGACAAATTCGGTTGCTTTCATATTGTATTTTTTAAGAAGAGGGAAGGCATTATCATAAAAAGTTCTATAACCGTCGTCGAAGGTTAGGATGATTGGGTTTTCGGGCAGTGTTTCTTTTCCGTTTAGCGCGCCGTTGAGATCGTCAAGGGTTATTGTGTGGAAGTTATTTGTAGATAAAAACTGCAGCTGGGCATCCAATTGTTCTGCTGTTACATTTAAAGCCGCCCAGACAGGGTCGCCGGGCTTGGGGTTAATTCTAATGTGATGGTACATCAAAATGGGGACATAGAGTTCGTTTGGCTTTAGCTGGATAGCTTGGGGAAGTTGAGACACAGGTGGCTGTTCCTGAATGTCTGATTTAATGTCGTAAATTTGCCCGTAATCTAAATCGGATTGGAATATCAAGCGGGCTCCCTCAAGATCTCTTACTATGTCTTGTCTAAGCGGAAAAGCATCGTGAGCTCTCTCGTATGCAACGATTGCCTCTTCTGTGTTCCCGTTTTGAACAGCTGCGTCTCCCTGCTTTCTAATCATTTCGCTTTGGTTGTACTTAAAAAGTGCAAAAATACCTATTGTTATACAAAGAAAAATGAGTAAGGATTTAAAATTCAACATAATTACATAGTTGGGCTAATTATTTTTTCCCTTTATCGTCACTTTTGGTTTGAGTTTGAGGTTGGGCAGGTGTCGGTGCCGGCGCCGAGGGTTGGGTTGGTTTTTGGTTGTTTGTACTTTTGTTGTTTTGTGCAGGTGCCGGCGTTGAGCTAACTTTTTTACCAACGTCTTCTTTTTTCTGAACAGTCTGAATTGTTGTTCCTTTAATCACTTGCGGCTGGATCGAAGATTGTGGCTGTTGCGTTTGGCTCTTTTTGGCGTCTGGCGAATTAACAGAAGAGTTAGACTGTTTTGGTGCAGTTGCAGATGAAGGCGCAGGCTGCAACTGTGGCTGTGGCGACGAGGAAGAAGCCGGAGACAAATTGTTTGCCGGGCTATTGCTATTTTGCGGTTGTTGCCCACTTACGTTTTCGCCCCTTACCACCACCACATCGTTTGGTTTTATTTGGTCAAGGGTAATGTTTGTACCGTCTCCTTTGATTATGGTTTTGGGTGTAATGTTAACCTGAATTGGTACGCCGTTTTCCGAAACAACCATCGTTTTGTCTTCTTTATTTACCTTTAGGACAATAGAAGGCTGAGGGGCAACAAGCTGTTTGGGCAAGTTCGTGAGAACAAAAGAAGCATTAAATGTATTCTTGCCATCGGATGAGCCGAATAAAGCAATTGTACTTCCTGGTGTAATTGCTCCTTTTTTGGTATTTGTGTTGTCCTGGCTTTTATCCTTAACCTTAATATCTTTTGTAATTGCAACTGTAACGTCTTGGCCGTCTGGAGTTTTTATTGTTAAGTTCGAATCGGAAACGTCTGTGACATCTCCAATTAATGGTTTTTGGGAAAGACTTGTTGCACTTACAGCCTGCGGAATTTTTGGCTGCACTTGTGCTAGAGTTTCGCGAGCCTGTTTTGCAATAGTCTTTATTGTTTGGTCCCGCTGGCTTTTGTCACTTGATGTTAACCCCTGGCCCAGAAGCGTGAACCTTGTTTCCGAAATTGCCTGAATTGCACTTTGAGTTTTGGAATCGCCACTTAACTTCTCGGACTGCGCAGTTTTGTCGAGTTGGCCCTGAACTTTTACCAGGGTTGCAGTTGCAAGTTGAGTTTTACCCCTTGCTGTAAGATCGCTCGCCTCTGCAAGTTTCAGGTTCATACCATCTAAATCTTTTTGAGTTTTGTCTTGGAAGACTCCGCGTACCAGTTGACTTGCACTTATCAAAAAATGCACAGGTGAATCCGCCGGAATTAAAACACTGGGCAAATTTTGCCTGCTTACGTCAAGCGACAAATCGCTGGGTTTTATTCCCAAATCTGCAGCGTTGATGGAAGGAATTGGCACGTCTGAAACATCTTTGGTTCCTAGTAGATTTTGTTCCTGGTCGATGTTTAAAACTAAGGGGTCTATGGGCCAGTTAAAATTTTGCGATGTTGAATCTTGAATTTCTGCTCCAACCAAATCGTAGTTTTTAGTATAAATTAGGTCTGATATATGGGCAATAATGTCCGGGTCTCCAAGGTTGGAAAATACCGAAAGTATGTAGGCACTTTGTGGCGTCGACACAATACCTCCGTCGTGGTACAGCGGGTCCAAATCGCCAGTTTTGTGGGCAACTTTTACATCTTTTGGCAAAAGCAGGGGAATCATGTTATTTATTTTTTGCATGGAAAAAGTTTCAAAAAGAGCATCTGCTCCAGGTACTTGTTTTTGTCTTATCATCTCAAAAGCACTTGCGTAATCTGAAGCAGTTGTTGTGTTAATTCCATAACCTTCAACGTTTAACTCGGATTGCGCCTGGTTATAGTCCAGGTTTAGTTTGGATCCGATTGTGGAATGTGTCAGTCCAAGCGACTGAATGTATTTAGAAACTTCTTGCCTGTCCAAAACATCCAAGAGCACGTTATAGGCAGTATTGTCGCTTTGGGTGATCATCTGCACAATAAGCCTATCAACAGAAACTGTTTGTCCTTCTGATAGTGTTGGCAATTCTTCTGTATCCAGTTCTGTTGGAACAACGTTTATTGGGTCTATAAAAATCTGGTCATCTAAGCTTAACTGGCCTTTATTTATTTTGTAGTAGGCGTACATTGCAACATAAGTTTTAACAGTACTTGCCGGCAACCATTGTTTGTCTTTGTTAATCTCGACAACATTTTCACCGTACTGGTCGAAAGAATCTACGCTTATACTGGTTAAATAATGACGCAGAGCCAAATCTGCATACACAGCGTCTTCTAGGGTGATGTTTGTATCCGTTTGTATGGTTTGTGCTTTTGTTGTATTTGTGAAATTTAAGGAGATAAAGGCGAATAAAATAACTGCGACTGCAGCAAACAGTTTTTGCCTCATAGTTTGACTATAACAGAGATTAGTTCGTTTACAAAGGCCATATTGATTAGCCCCAAAAAAAGTGCAAGTATTAAATTACTGGTAGAAAATATGAAAAGAAGACCTCTTTACTATTTGTCCACAATTCTACTGTTTTTTTATTTTATTTTTTCTGCTTGGGAACTTATGGTGCTGTTGCAGGACAAAAAAAGGTTAGTTCAAATCCCTTTGGTAATTTTGGTTTTTTTCATCTCTACAATTCTGCCCTACTGGATTGTTAGATATACTCCCTCTTCTAAAAAATCGGCCCTTAAAAATATTACTTTTGGCGCCCAAATGATTATTCTTTTTTGGCTTTTGTTGGTTTTGGTGTTTTTTGGCTTGAGAGTTTTGAATTTTTGTTCCGGTTTTAGTTGCTGGTACCCATTAATACCGGTCATTTGGTTTGCGCCAATTTTTATTCTCTCCCTAATTGCTCTTTTTACTTTGAAAAATAAACGATAATCCTAATTTACGTTCGATTTTGGCAAAAACTCTATTGTGTTATATTTAATGTAGGTAGGAGGTGATTTTTTATGGAAGATAATGTAAAAGTAGAAGCTGAAAAGGTAGCTACTCCAGCACAACAGACTGTTGTGCCAAAAAGTGCTTTCAAAACATATCAAATAATTTATTACATTCTTGGAATTATTGAGATCCTACTAGGATTTAGATTTGTACTGAAGCTACTTGGAGCAAACCCCACTGGCTTTGTAAGCTTTATATATTCCCTGTCGGGAGTATTTATGGCACCATTTCGTGCAGTTTTCCCAACTGCAGCACAAGGTGGAAACGTTTTGGAGTGGTCTGTTGCACTGGCGGCGGTTGTGTATTTGGTTGTTGCTTGGGGACTTGCTAGTCTTTTAAAAATAGTAACTGAAAAGCACGTTGCTTAAGATCAACTCTTATAAAAGGTGTTATTTTCTTAAGATTTATTAATCCTAGGTTTTTTTGTGCTTGAAGAATTCGTGCTCATTATTTCAACTACAAGTATGTTGCGAGCGACAAGTACTTCTATAAGTTGTAGTATGGGTGTAAGTTCTGTTTTGTAAAAATATGATTGTTATTATCTTTTCTGTTATTGTCGGCCTGATACTTTCTTACTTAGTAACTGAGGCAGGATCAACTGCAACAATACACCTTGGTTCTTATATTTTTAATCAAGTTCCCCTCTCCGCTGTCATATTTATTTCGATAGTCTTTGGCATACTACTTGCAAGCTTTAATACTCTCAAAAATATATTCCAGTCTAAAATGATGATTTTCTGGCAAAGGCGAGATCTGGAAAAAACTAATAAGGTAGTTGATGAATTAAGCTTAAAAGTAGACAAGCTAGAGGAAGAAAAATCCGAACTTAAGACAAAGCTCAAGGGATCGGTTAAAGTTGATAAATAATATACCCTCTCCAATATCTGAACAATCCTTAGAGGCTGCTGGCAAGGCTGAAAATATCAAAAACCAGGCTGAAAAAAAAGAACTGGACAAGCAAAAGGTAAACGAGCTTGTCAAAATGTCCAACAGGTGCATTATTAAGATTTCTTCGGCATTTCCCTGGAACTTGTTCCCCAACACTATCGAGGTTGAGGAAAGTCGAGTTACTTTTATCACACGCCAGTTACTCTCGTCTCAATCCCACAGCGTTGAAATAAAAGACATTTCTAATGTTTTTCTAGAATCTTCTCTTCTTTTTTCAACAATTCAGGTTGTTTCTCGTACATTTATCAAAAACAATATTAAGATTAATTACCTTCACAAGGGAAAAGCTAAAAAAGTAAAAATGATTATTGAAGGTTTGAGAACTTTTGATACTAATAATATCGATACATCCAACTATGAAATAGGTGAGTTAATAAGTAAACTAAGCGAATTACATACTAACGAGTCTACACCTAACATTTAACTCTTTTTTGAATTATCTTATTTGTCGAAGAAATGTTGGAACGTCGAATTCGTCGTCTTCGATTTGTTCTTCCTGGCCGGATTCGTGAGTTCCGACTTCTTGAATTTGGTCTTTTTCGGCATAATCCGCCTGCTGCGGGGCGATAGGTACAAAGCGGCGACGGGATTCATCAAAGCCGGTTGCAACAACCGTAACTTTAATTTGGTCTACTAATTTTTCGTCTATTGCTGCACCGAAAATTATTTGTGCATCTGGATCTGCCTCTGCAGTTATTACTTTGGCCGCTTCATCGACTTCGTTCATTGTCATGTCCGGGCCACCGGTAATGTTAAATAGCACTCCCCTTGCACCTTCTATGGATGCGTCCAAAAGCGGCGATGCGATTGCCGAACGGGCTGCTGCTGTTGCTCTGTTTTCGCCCGTTGCAATACCAACACCCATAAGAGTGCTGCCTGCATCGTTCATTACAGATTTAACATCGGCAAAATCAACGTTAATTAAGCCAGGCATAACTATGATGTCCGAAATACCCTGAACACCTTGAGTTAAAACTGAGTCTGCAAGTTTGAATGCTTCCAGAAGCGAAACATTTTTGTCTACAACTTCTAAAAGTTTTTGGTTTGGGATAACAATTAATGTATCTACTTTATCTTTAAGATTAAAAATTCCGTCTTCTGCTGCGACCATTCTTCTGGTTCCTTCAAAACCAAATGGCTTGGTAACAACTGCAACTGTTAAGATTCCGAGTTTTCTTGCCAGTTCGGCAATTATCGGGCCTGCGCCTGTTCCGGTTCCGCCGCCGGCACCATAGGTTATAAAAATCATGTCTGCACCGGAAATTACTTCTTTAATTCTCTCTAGGGATTCTTGGGCTGCCTGCTCCCCGATTATCGGGTCGGCACCGGCACCGAGACCTTTGGTAATCTGGTCGCCTATTTGTACTTTAGTCTGCGCATGGTTTGCCAATAAGTGTTGCTGATCCGTGTTAATCGCCACAAAATCCACACCTTGGATTTGGGCATTTTCGATCATGGAATTTATTGCGTTGCAACCCGAACCGCCCACACCTAGGACTTTTATTTTGGCGAATTTATTAACGTCGGGTTTTATAAGCATAGTGAGAAGTGTTCCGCCTCGATGGGCGAGACATGGTTAACGCGCTACAATTTAACATACAGGTGAGGTGTTTGCAAGAACAAAGACTAGGCTATTTGGAAGTTTTTTGTTGCCACCAGTTAACAAGGCGATCTTTATTGGCTTCGTTGAATTGCTCAACGCTTAAATTGAAGTCATTTACTACCGTTTCTGCTAAATGTTCCCAATAACCGGGGCCTTCAGCTCGGTTAGAATTGGTTTGAATATCTACGTCTCGATTGTAAAACTGACGTAAGTCATAAAATTCTACCATTCCCAGTTTTTCTGTAGAATTATGTATAGCTATTTGCCTATTAATAGATCTAAAGTCACCAGAAGCTTTATTAAGTTCGTAGGTTGTAATTACTTTCTTGCCGTCAATTTCTTTAGTGACAGAAAAAGTGCCTAACTGTACCGTGGGAGATCGAGGAACTTCTTGGTAACTTCCTCTACCACCTGTCAGCATATTATTTAGAACAAGATCTAAATTCTGTACAAGAGCGTCTGCGGTGTCCCCTTGAATTCTTGCTACGGGCTCTTGTTTAAGAACTTGATAATTCTTAATTTCGTGGTCGTTGTTTTCAAGCTGCTCAGTGACTACCCATGTTCCGGCTACTCCAAGAGCTAGCCCAGCTATTCCACCCAACACAAATGGTCTGATTTTTTTCAAAGAGTCTACAATAGATGGGCTTGGTACCCTCTCTCTGTCTTGCATGTTTAGATTTTATTATTGTAGGTGGGCCTTTATCGAGGGAGGATTTTTTTGAAAAATCCGAGGCCCTTGGAAAGGACATTTTTTATCTCTATTTTGCCAACCAGCGGCAGACGAACATCTTCCTGTTGAAACTGCGCACCATAAACAACCAACCCCAAACTTGCAGAATATGCAGGTGAAGAGATTTCTTCGATTAAACCGGTTGCTCCTTGCGGGCTGCCAATTCGAACAGGCATTCCAAGTTCCTGCCGGGCCAAATCTGCAATGCCGCTTGTCGAGGCGCCGCCACCTGTAAGTACTACCCCAGACGGTGTAAGCCCGCCTGTCTGGGATTTTTGAATTTCCAGTTTTACCATATTTAAAATCTCGCGAAGCCTTGGTTTCATTATGCCGTCTACTAAGGTTTTTTTAGAAACCTGTCTTAGGTCTTCTTCTATATGAAGCGAGCCAACATCCAACTGATCGGATTCTCTTTTGTCGCGCGGGACGCCGGAAGAATCCGGCTCGACGGCAACTGTAGGCGGCGCCGAAAGTGCCAGTTTAATTTTTTCTGCAGATTCTAAAGATACTCTTAGCCCAATTGCCAAATCGTTAGTGACATTTCTGGCCCCAACCGGCAAAACACTGCTGTAGATCGGCGCACCTTCTGTGAATATTGAAACGTCTGTCGTGCCGCCGCCAAAATCAACAAGAATTACGCCCAGTTCCCGTTCGGTGTCTGTTAACACAGAATATGAAGATGCCAGGCCGGAGAAAACCATTCCTTCTACGTCCACGCCTACCTGGCTTATACATTTGGCAATGTTTCTAAGTGTTGTTGCCGCACCTGTCACCATATGAGTTTCAACTTCCAGTCTGACACCGGTCATACCGATAGGGTCTTTAATTCCGGCCTGGGAATCGACTATAAAATTTCTGGGAATAACGTGAAGAATTTCTTTTGTTGAAGGAAGCGAAATGGCCCTTGCGGCTTCGACCACTCTTGCCACATCGTCTTCTGTGATTTCACCATTTGGATTGGCAACGGCAACAACTCCTTTGGAGTTTTGCGATTCTACATGAGTGCCATCCACAGAAACAAATGCTGCGCCCACAGAATAGCCTGCCATACGCTCTGCTGCCTCCAGCGATTGGGTAATGCTTGCAACCGCCTCGTCGATATCAACAACCTGGCCTTTTCTTAAACCACGACTCGCGGCTGTTGCGACTCCAATTACATGAATTTTGGATTCATCTTCTACAGTTGCAATTACAGTGCTGATTTTAGAGGATCCTACGTCTATTCCAACT
>DATIHT010000091.1:0-1546 GCA_035480415.1 Saccharimonadales bacterium (SeqCode)
TATAGATATGTAGTCGATAGTGTTACAAAGGTAACATTTTCTGCTTATTCCAGAATTCAGGAAAACACACAGGTTTTGAAAAAAGCTATTGAGAAGTCACTCTTTTTTGTAAGTGCAATAATGTTCCCGCTTCTTGCGGGCATAATTTTGATCATGCCCTACTTTATTCATTATTTTCCGAAATGGCACAATAAATGGGAGCCGGCAATAATCAGCCTGGTTTTCTTTTGCATAAACGCTGCTGTTTCTTCGATGTCCGGGCTTCTGATCAATGTTCTTGACGCAACCGGTAGAGTTAAAAAGACATTGTTTCTCATGATTATATGGACAATCCTCACCTGGACCTTAACTCCGCTTTTTATATATTTGTTCGGATATAATGGAGTTGCTGCTTCCAGTGCTATTGTTACTTTAACTATTGGGTATTCAGTTTATCTGGTTCGAAAAATTGTTTACTTTGATTTTGGAAATATTATTTTAAAACCAATAGTATCAACAACAATAATGGGATTAGCTGTTTATGGATATATGTCGTTTTTTGTTAAAGATTTAATAACGTTAGGAATTGGAATAGTTATTGGGGGACTAGTTTATTTTAGTAGTTTTTATCTGTTGGCAAAAGAAGAATTGCATAGTGTTATAAATTTTGTTTTGAAAAAACATGAATAAAAAAATACTTATTTCAACTGTATTGACAGTTAGAAACGAAGAAAAAAAAATTGCAGATTGTTTGGAGTCTGTCAAATGGGCAGATGAGATTATAGTGGTTGATGATTCTTCAACAGATAGATCGTCACAAATTGCCAGGAAGTTTACAGATAAAGTTTTTCAGCACAAAAGCGTTGGTTATGTTGAGCCGGTTCGTAATTTTGCTATTTCAAAGGCATCAGGGGATTGGATTTTGATTCTGGACGCAGACGAACGCATCCCGGTCAGCTTGGCAAATAAATTGCAGGAGATTGCAAGGCTTGAGACTAAAGCAGAGGTAGTCGCTATCCCTAGGAAAAACATAATTTTTGGAAAATGGATTGTGCACACCGGTTGGTGGCCTGATCACCAGATACGGTTTTTCAGAAAAGGCAGTTTGGATTGGCCTACACAAATACATCAAAAGCCCATGGTCAATGGCGAGATTCTCCAGCTTGATGCAAAAGAAGAGTTAAGCATAACTCACTTTCACTACGAAACAATTTCTGAATACATTCTGCGTATGGATAGGTATACCGATATTGAATCGGCTGAATATATAAAACTAAAAAAGGATTTTGTCTGGACAGATATGCTTACCAAGCCATCAAATGAATTCCTTAGCCGCTTTTTTGCAAGAGCGGGATATAGAGATGGTTTGCATGGCTTGGTACTGGCGATGCTTCAGGCTATTTCGATGCTTGTTGTAACACTTAAGATTTGGGAGAAAAGAGGATTTGTTGAGGTTGATGCCAAAGTTTTATTTAAAGAAACAGAAAAAGAAGCCAAAAAAATGCGTAAAGATTTACTATTTTGGTTTACAAGTGAAAAAATTGCTGAGATTAAAAATCCAATAAGG
>DATIHT010000092.1:0-14377 GCA_035480415.1 Saccharimonadales bacterium (SeqCode)
ACACTTGCCATGCTTTCGTATTTTTTCAGGAAAATTCATTCAATTCCAGGCAAAAAAATTTCCATTCCCAGGCCAAGGGTTGTAATTGGAATTCCTTCAAACGTTAGTGAAATCGAAAAGCGGGCAGTACTTGATGCTGCCAAAGGTGCTGGTGCCAGAAGTGCTTATTTGGTAGAAGAAGGTTTGGCTGCTGCAATTGGTGCTGGTTTGCCCGTTACAGAAGGTGTTGGTTCTATGGTTGTTGATATCGGCGGGGGCACTTGTGAAATCGCTGTTGTTTCTTTGGGCGGTGTTGTTGTTGGCAGGTCTATTAGAATTGGCGGGGATGCCATGGACAGGGATATTATCAACTACATTCGTACGCGTTATGGTTTGGCAATTGGAGAGCGTACGGCAGAGGATATCAAAATTGCACTTGGCAGTGCTTATATTGGAGATGTCGAAAAACAAATGGTAGTTCGCGGGCGGGATATAGAAAAAGGTTTGCCAAAAACTATAAAAATTTCTTCACCAATAATAAGGGAGGCACTTGCGCCTTCTGTGAACATTATTGTTTCTGCTGTTTTGGAAACTCTGGAAGATGCGCCGCCGGAATTGGCTGCCGATATTGCGCAGCGGGGAATTGTTCTTTGCGGCGGAGGCGCAATGCTTTCGGGGCTCGCCAAGCTAATTTCCAAGGAAACAAAGATGCCAGTTTCTATTTCCGGTGATCCGCTTTTGTGTGTTGCAATGGGAACTGCGTACATTTTAGAAAACCCCGAACTTTTGAAAAAAGTTAGATTGACAACTAACAATTAGTATTTTTCATTTAAAATGAAGAAAAAAAGAAAGATCTCGCTGTTTACTGCAGACGCAATTTCCAAGGGTGAGATTAAAAGAAAAAAAAGCATATTTGGCAATTCGGATTTTGATTTCTCCCCGAGGGATTTTTTTGAAAATCTGAAACTGGAGAGAACTAATTTCCTTAAACTTTTGCCAATTTTAATCATGGTTATATTTTTGGGGAGGCTTTTCCAACTTACGATTGTAGCGGGTGCAAAAAACAGGGAGCTTTCGGAAAATAACAGAATAAGACTTGTGAACATAGAAGCAAGTCGGGGCAGAATATTAGATAGGAATGGAAAAGTTTTGGCATACAGCGAACAAAAATATTTTTTAAACCAACAAAGCAAAAAAGTCCAAATTTCAGATGCGCAAAGAACAGAGCTGGAGAAAGAAGGATTAGCCGGGGAAAATTTCGATGGAGGGCTGGGAAAAATAACAAAAGAAGTGGTTAGAATTTATCCTTTTGGTCCTGTTTGTGCGCATGTACTGGGGTACACAAGTTTGGTGCAAAGTGCGGATGTTTTAAAAAACCCATCTGTTACTTCGAGTGAATTTGTCGGCCGGATGGGTGTTGAGGAAACTTATGAAGGAGTTCTACGGGGTGTAGACGGAAAAGAAATTATAGAAGTGGATTCTTGGGGCAAAACCATCTCGGTTCTTTCAACGGTAGATCCGAAACCAGGGCAGGATGTTTATTTAAACATAGATGCCGATATGCAGAAACATGCATATGATGCAATGACTACTGCCCTTACCAAGTTTAAAGTAAAAAGCGGTTCACTTATTATTACCAACCCTCAAAACGGAGAAGTTTTAACTCTATTGTCTTTTCCTTCCTTTGACCCTGCGGACATTGGTAAATCTGTAACTTCTGAGGATAAGCCGCTTTTCAACAGGGCAATTGCCGGAAACTATCCGCCAGGGTCTGTTTTTAAAATCGTTACTTCTTTTGCAGGACTTGATTCGGGGAAAATTACAAAAGACACAGAAATTGAAGATGTTGGGAAGTTTGATGTGGGCGGCGTGACGTTTGCCAACTGGTACTATCTAACGTACGGAGGCCGTGACGGAACCATAAAAATAGACAAAGCAATTGCAAGATCCAACGACGTTTTTTTCTTTAAGGTGGGTCAGGAGATTGGCCTCGAACAACTTCGGAAATGGGCCATATTGATTGGATTCGGTCAGAAGACGGGAATTGATTTGCCGGGAGAATCGTTTGGTTTGGTGCCGGACGAAAAATGGAAAGCTGCAAATGTTGGAGAAAGTTGGTTTTTGGGAGACACGATGCATATGGCAATTGGTCAGGGCTTTATGGTGACAACGCCAACCCAGGTTAATGTAATGACAGATTTTGTCGCCAACGGCGGTAAAAAAGTTGTCCCTCACATTGTTGCAAAAGTACTGGGCCCAAACGGGCCGATTAATATTTCTCCAAGCGGCACAGTTAATAATTTAGATGCCCAGAATCTTGCTGTTGTAAGACAGGGTATGCGCGAGGCATGCCAGGAAGGGGGGACGGCATTTCCTTTTTTTGCTGTCACCCGATACACAATTTCCTGCAAAACCGGCACTGCGGAAAAACTTCAGGGTGATCCTCACGCATGGTTTAGTGCATATGCGCCTTCCGACTTTCCTCAGCTTTCAATTACAGTTATGATAGAAAATGGCGGCGAAGGTTCTGTAGTTGCTGCGCCTGTTGCAAAAGAAGTTTTGGATTGGTACTTTAGTCAAGGTCAAAACTCAAATGTCAAAACTCAAAATTAATGACTAAATTAGAATTACCGAAAAATTTAAAATTAGATTTAAAAAAGTACCGCGACTTGCGATACGGAGAAAATCCTCATCAGCAAAGTGCGTTTTACACGCTGGACGAAAATCCAGGCTTTGAACAATTGTGGGGAATAGAACTTTCTCATAATAATTTGGGAGACGCTAACCACGCATGGCGTTTAGTTTCCGATTTTGAAGAGCCAACAGTTGCTATTATCAAACACGGTAATCCTAGCGGAATCACCTCGAGAGATAAAGTAGAAGAAGCGTTCAAGCTTTCATACGAGGCAGATTCTGTTAGTGCATTTGGTGGAATAATTGCTACCAATAGACCGCCGACACTGGAAATGATAGAAGCGATGCACGGAATATTTTTTGAACTTTTGGTGGCGCCGGATTTTTCTCCTGAGGTTTTAGAAAGGCTAAAGGTAAGAAGCCAGAAAATGCGAGTAATCAAAGCGCAAAAACCGCCACAACTTTTGGAATTCACAAGGGTTTTTAACGGATACTTGGTGCAGACCCCGGACGCAATTTCAGAGTCAAAGTCAAAGTGGAAAGTGGAAAGTGGAGGAGAGCCAACAGACGAATTGTGGGCAGACATGGAATTTGCATGGAAAGTTGTTAAACACGTAAAGAGTAATGCAATTGTAATTGCGAAGGATAAAATAATGGTTGGAATGGGGACGGGTCAACCCAATCGGGTTAATTCGGTTAAGCTTGCCCTGGACCAGGCAAAGGAGAGGTCAAAAGGAGCCGTACTTGCCAGCGATGCTTTTTTTCCGTTTGAGGACAATGTGTTGACTGCTGCAGATGCCGGGGTTAAAGTAATTTTGCAACCCGGCGGTTCTGTTAACGACGAAGCGGTGGTTGCAGCCGCAAAGAAAAGAAATATGACAATGGTATTTACCGGTGTTAGGCACTTCAAGCATTAGCGTATCAAGTATCATGTATCACGTGTCATGAAACTTGATACCTGACACATGACACGTTAAATTATGGATAAAATCAAAGTATCAAACGTATTTGCCGCAGTTTTCCAAAAGGGTGTTTTAGACCCGCTTGTTGATATTCTTAAAAAAAATGCCGAGCCAAGTGTAGTTGTTGCCGAAGGGCCGGACATTAGCAGTGGCTTAAAATTTTTTGGAACACAAGGTACGGTCGATTACCTTAGGAAAAAAGGTGTGGATGCCATCTCGGTTGTAAAAGGTTTTGATTTTGACGGCAGAGTTAAAACTTTAAGCCGTCCGGTGTTTAGTGCAGTTTTGGCAGACAAAACAAAGCCGGAACATTTAAAAGAACTTAGCATGTTAAATATTCCTGCTATGGATTTGGTAGTTGTAGATTTGTATGCGCCGGACGAGAAAATCTTTCCGGAGAGTATGGATATCGGCGGGCAATCGTTAATTAGATCTGCTGTTAAAAATTACAAAAACGTCGCGCTAGCGTTTGACGAGGCAAGTCTGGCAGAGCTGGTTGATCATTTAAAAACGAATAGTGGGTCGACTACTTTAGAGTTTAGGAAACAACAGGCCAAAAAAGGTTCTAAGTTTATTGCCGATCGTTGCGTGCTTGAGGCAAAGCTATTTGAAAAGGTGTAGCTTTGAGGTGCGTCCTCGGGCTGGCATCGGAGAGGACGCTTTTTCAAACTTGATGAATAACAAAGATCTCCCTTATTGGGTTGCAACTTCTGCAATTGGTGGCGTTGGTACCGCAACTTTTTCCACTCTTCTTAAAAAATTCAAAACGCTAAAAAAATTCTGGGAAGCAGATTCTAAAGTTATCGAGAAATTAAAACTTGATAGCCGTACTAAACAATCAATTCTGGAATTTCGCACAAAGGTAGATCCGCAGGTTTATTTGAATACTGTTTACGAGCGGGGAATAAAGGTTGTAAGTCTTATAGAGGGGGATTATCCGGCCAACTTAAGACAGATTCTTGGTGCGCCCAAGGTGCTATATATAAAAGGAAGCATATTGAAAAGCGACGATTTAGCGCTTGGCGTTGTTGGTGCAAGGTATGCAACTTCTTACGGAAGGCAAATTACCGAAAAGTTTGTTTACGACCTGGTTGCTGCGGGTCTGACAATAGTTTCTGGAATGGCTAGGGGAATAGACAGCGTTGCTCATAGGGCAGCACTTGCGGCAGGCGGTAGAACAATTGCAGTTTTGGGAAGTGGTGTAGATTTGGTTTACCCGCCGGAAAACAAAGGTCTGTACGAGCAGATAATAAAAAACGGCGCTGTGGTTTCCGAATTCCCCTTAGGGTTTCCTTCTGTGCCTTCTAATTTTCCCGCAAGAAACAGAATAATTTCCGGCTTATCGCTTGGAGTTTTGGTTACGGAGGCGGCTGTTGATTCCGGCTCTTTAATTACGGCAGGGCAGGCAGCAGAACAATCAAGAGAAGTTTTTGCAGTACCGGGGCCGGTGAATTCTAAAATGAGCGCCGGTGTTAACAATTTAATAAAAGAGGGAGTCCATGTAGCAACAGAAGTTGGCGATATACTGGATGTTTTGGACATAGAAAGAAAGAGAGCTTCTATAACGGTCAACGATGAACGATCTACGATTAACCTTTCCAAGGACGAGCAAAGAATTTTTGATCTTCTGGATGGCCAAACAAAACATATCGATGTGATTGCTAGAGAAAGTAAACTAAAAATAGACAAAGTTTCTTCCTCTCTTTCAATGTTGGAAATGAAAGGTGCTGTTAAAAATTACGGAGCGGGAATTTGGGGAAAATAAGCTTCAAGGTGTCCCTCACTCCGTTCGGGATAAACTTTTCATCGTGGTCGTTCCTTGAATACTAGATTGTATTAATCTCTTTTACTATGTTAATTAAATTTCCAAGATCAGTAATTAAATAATCTGGCCTGGCCGCTTTTAGGCGGGAGGAACTGATGTTACCACCAGAGATTGCAACGGATATGGCACCAATTTCTTTTGCTATTTCTATCTCTTCGGTTGAATCTCCAACAATAAGAACTTCCTTGTGATTTATATTACTTTTGTCTAAATATTCAACCAATCTTTTTTGTTTATTCTTTTCAATCAGCGGTGAGCTCTTTGAATAGTTTCCTATGACATCCTCAAAATAGTTTTCTATTTTTAATCTTTTTAAATGAATTTGTATTTTGTCTTTAATATGATTGCTGATGATTATTGCGGGGATTTTTTCTTTTTTTAACCACTTAAGAATAGTTTTGGTATTTGCCCTTGTTCTGGATTTTTGTGCTTTCTCCTCGTAGCTGTCGTGAAAGACATCAGAAATCAAGTTTATGTTTTCATCCACCTTTTTCTTACTGAGGCCTAGGGACATATAATAATTTTTTATTGGAACCTCGAAATATTTTAAAAAGTCGCCGTAGCTGACTTCCTTTTCCCCCAATTTTTTCAATACTTCATTGTCTGCATGGAAAACTGCATAAGTATCTGAAAGAAGTGTGCCGTTCCAGTCGAAGGCGACGAGTTTAATCATTTAATGACGGGATTTTCTGTCGTTTACAAATCTCTGGTAAGCCAGAATTCCCCAACAAGTTGCAGATGCCAAAGTTGCCAGTGCTCCCATTTTGAGGCCCAACGAAAAGTAGGATATTACGAATATAAAAAGAATAATGGAAGTTATCAGGCTAGTTGCCAGTTCGGGTTTTTGTTTTCCCCTAATTGTGGGAATTAAAAAGATCGCGAGTATCCAACCGCCTACAGAAAATACTAAATCTTGCCAGTTCATATTACCAAAAAGATACCATTATTTTTTGTGTTTTAACAAGGCTATATCTTGACCCTGCATCTCTCGAGTTTCTTTTTCAAAGAAATAATTTTTCTGAAAATTCTTTTGAAACCAGAAAGGTGCGGGGTTGACAAGCATGGTAAAAATGTTGGAGAGTTGCAAAAGTATCAAAAGTCTCAAAGGTGTCAGAAGTATCAGAAGTAAAATATATAAAAAGTTATCAGAAACTTATCGTATGGCAGAGAGCGAAAGAGTTAGTTGTGTTAGTATATAAAATTACTGATAAGTTTCCGAGAAGTGAGGAATTTGGGTTAAAGTCGCAGATGAGGCGTGCTGCTGTATCTGTGCTCTCGCAAATTGCCGAAGGATACTCAAGAAAATCTATAAAAGACAAAAAACATTTTATTGAGATTTCAATTGGTTCTTTATTTGAATTAGAATCGGATATTGAGGTTTCGTATGAACTTAATTTTATTTCGAATGCTGATTATCAAACTCTAAGCAATAAAAGAGGAGAAGTTGGATATTTGCTCGATAGGTATTATAAGAGTTTTTAACCTTTGAAACTTGTGAAACTTTTGTTACATTTGAAACATTTATGATAAAGAATTTAGTAATTGTTGAATCTCCAACAAAAGCAAAGACTCTTGCCCAGTTTCTTGGAGGAGACTACAAAATCATTGCTTCTATGGGTCACGTACGCGATTTACCTCGCGGAGAATTTGGTGTGGATGTTGAACATGACTTCCTGCCGAAGTACGTAATTCCTAAAGAAAAGATTAAGGCAATCAACGCTATGGCAAAAGAAGCAGCAGGTGCCGAGCATTTGTTTCTGGCAACCGACCCGGATCGTGAAGGTGAAGCAATCGCTTGGAATTTGTTGCAGGTGATTATAGAAAAAGGTAAAAAGAAAAACCCTCAGTACGACAGGGTTGTATTCCATGAAATTACAAAAGATGCGGTTGTTTCCTCTTTCGGGCATGCCAGGAAAATAGACGACGATTTGGTGGAAGCGCAGCAGGCACGAAGAGTTTTAGACAGGCTGGTTGGTTATAAGCTTTCACCGCTTTTGTGGAAAAAAGTAAAAAGCGGACTTAGTGCCGGTCGTGTGCAGTCGGTTGCCCTAAAACTTATTGTAGACAGGGAGCGCGAAATAGAAGCATTTAAAGCGCAAGAGTATTGGGTTTTGGATGTTGTTCTTAAAAAGATAAGCGGCATGGGAGAGTTTGTCGCAACGCTTCTTAGAATAGATGGGCAAAAGACAGAAGTTACAACAGGTGATTATGCAAAAACAATTGTTGAGGATTTAGAAAAATCTAAATACAAAATTTTGGAGGTTCGCGAAAAAGACGCAAGGAAATATCCAAACCCTCCTTTTACAACATCGACATTGCAGCAGGCGGCTGCCAACAGGTTAGGTTTTGCTCCAAAGAGAACCATGAAGCTGGCACAAGACCTTTACGAAAACGGGCATATTACATACATGAGAACAGATTCTGTGAATCTTTCACCAGAAGCAGTTGATGCCACACGTAAATATATTCTTTCTAAATTTGGTAAGGAGTATTTACCTGCAGAGCCTCGTAAATACAAGGCAAAATCCAGACTTGCGCAAGAAGCTCACGAAGCAATCAGGCCGACTGTTATTAATATGAAACCGGAAAAGCTGGAAGCAGACCACAAAAAACTTTATGATCTTATTTGGCGCAGAATGCTTGTTTGCCAAATGGCAGAGGCTGTTGTTGCCGAAACGGCTGTCAGTGTAGAAGCAAAAGGAGAATCGACCTATCTTTTAAGCGTCAACGGACAAAAAATAAAATTCGACGGTTGGTACAAGGTTTACGACAAACCGCAAATAAAAGAGCAAATCCTGCCGGAACTTTCGGCCAACGAAGATTTGGATTTGGTTAAGGTTAATTCTGCGCAAAAATTTACAGAACCACCTCCAAGATATACAGAGGCGATGTTAATTCGCGATTTGGAAAAAAACGATATAGGCAGGCCTTCTACTTATGCCCCGACAATTTCTACTTTGTACGAACGTGTTTACATAGAAAAGGAAGAAGGCAAGAAAATTAAACCAACTCCTATTGGGACGACAGCTGTTGATTTTTTGACAAAATATTTTCCTAACATTGTAGATTTAAAGTTTACTGCAGAAATGGAAAACGATTTGGACAAAATTGCA
This sequence comes from Saccharimonadales bacterium (SeqCode), assembly GCA_035480415.1. Lineage (GTDB taxonomy): Bacteria > Patescibacteriota > Microgenomatia > Curtissbacterales > GWA2-41-24 > DATIHT01. The sequence goes on from DATIHT010000092.1 coordinate 8,514, forward strand.
CAAGGCGAAGAAAAAATGGCACCTGTTATGCAGAAATTTTGGGAGCCTTTTGAAGCGCAGGTTATTAAAGTTGGGGAAGAAGCAGAAAAAATGAAACCGGTTGTTGAAGAGACAGATGTAATTTGCGATGTTTGCGGTAAGCCAATGGTAATTCGCTATGGAAGGTTTGGAAAGTTTTTAGCATGTTCCGGGTTTCCTGATTGTAAAAATACAAAGGCAATTGCGCAAGAAACCGGAATGAAATGTCCGGATGACGGCGGAGATGTAATTACCAGAAAAACAAAAAGAGGAAAAATGTTTTGGGGCTGTTCTAATTATCCAAAGTGTAAATGGGCCAGTTGGACAAAACCTCAACTTCCTACAACTCAAAAGGAAGAGCCGAACGATGTTGCTGAAGATGCAGGTTCCGCAAAAGCGTAATTTTTGTTAGAATAGTTCTTGATCTGCCCCGTAAGTTTATGCCAAAGAAAGTAGCTTCCAAGAAAGTTGTATCAAATTCCATTCGGGCAAAGCATAATGAACGTGTTATGGTTGTTTCTCGCGAGGATCTCTTCCGCGATGGAATATGGAATGGAATCCGGACCGAAAATCTTCAAAAATATCTAAATATCATAAATACCAAACATAAGTTTTTACCCAGAGGTGAAGTTGAATCCGACCCAAAATGGAAACAGATAATTCCATATTTGGTTTTTGAAAATAACGGAAGACTTTTTTTGATGAGAAGGAAAGCAGATCATACGGATTTGCGGCTTGCCAACAATTATTCACTTGGAATAGGGGGACATGTTAATTTAAAAGATGTAACAAAAGTTTCAAAAGGAACAAAGGTATCAAATGGGAGCGCATTCACAGACTGGGCAAAGAGGGAGTTTGAGGAGGAGATTGATTACAAGGGAACATATAAAACAAAATTTGTGGGAATTTTAAATCATGACGCCAATGATGTTGGCATGGTGCATGCCGGTCTTGTTATGCAAGTTGAAGGAAACAGTGATGACATTGCTGTTCGAGATGAACATAAATCTGGAGAGATGGTTCCGCTTGAGGAAGCATCTAAATATTACAAACAAATGGAAACATGGAGCCAGATTGTTTACGACTATATGAGGGCGGGTGGAACAAAACCTGTTTCGTCCTCTGATGTTTCTGGAATACTTCCAGATTGGTTAATTGAAAAAAATATTAGAGAAGGCAATATCAAAATTACACCACTCCCAAAGAATTGGCAGGAAGCAATCGACCAGGTTTCTATGGATTTCCACCTTGGAACGCATATGAAGTTATTCAGGGGTGGAACATACCGTTATGTAGATACCAGAAAAGGTTTGCCTGCAGATGCAATGGAAGAAGTGAACCTTAATGAAGGAGACCCGTTTATTTTGGAGCCAGGTGCTTTTGCAATTGCATCAACTAAGGAAGTTTTAAAGCTGCCTGCTGATATTATTGGAAGACTTGAGGGGAAAAGTTCACTGGCAAGACTTGGAATTATCGTACACTCAACTGCAGCAAGGTTTGATCCGGGTTGGAATGGCGCGCCTGTTTTGGAACTTGGCAATTTGGGGCCAAAACCTGCGATACTATATTCAGGTATGCCAATTTGTGCATTCACATTTGAGCGAATTGGTGCACCGGTAAAAATGCCGTATGAGGGAAGTCGTTCGGATCGTTATTCAGGATCTAAAGACGCTATTGCATCAAAGATCGAGAAAGTGTAAATCAACATAGGTCTCAAAAGTAGCAAAAGTTTCAAAAGTTTTTGCATTTGAAACTTCTGAAACATTTGATACATTTGAAACTTTTATAAAATGGCAAAACAAGGCAAACTTATTGTTTTTGAAGGAATCGATGGGTCGGGAAAAACGACACAGTCAACTATGCTTTTGAAATATTTGCAAAGCAAAAAGGTTCCTTGTGCTTATGTTTCTTTTCCCAGATACGAAGATTCCATTTGGGCGCAAATGGTCAAGAAATTTTTGCTTGGGGAACTTGGAAAGCTAGATCCTTATACTGCCTCAATGTTATATGCCGGAGATCGAATGAGTGCTTCGCCCCAGATTAGTAAATGGCTGGCAGATGGCAAAATGGTTATTTGCAATCGTTATGTTGGTTCAAACATCGGGCATATGACAGCAAAGCTTAAAACTCCAGCCGAGCGAAGAAAATATATTTCCTGGTTAGAAGATCTTGAATATGGCGAGAACAAAATTCCAAAAGAAGATTTAGTCGTACTTTTGCAGGTACCTGTTACCCAAACAAAGAGATTGATGGGCGGTAGGCAGTTGGATATTCATGAAAGGGATTCTGCTTATCAACGCGAAGTTTATAAAGTTTACGATGAAATTGCAAAAATCAGGAAAAATTGGGTTGCTGTAGATTGTACAAAAAATGAGCTGTTTTTAACTCCGGATGATATCCACAAAAAAATACTTGCTGTTCTTTCTGCCAAAAAAGTACTTTGAATTGGACCTCATAGAATAGGAATATGAACTTTAGATCTTCTGAGATATTTACCGAAGAGGAAAAATATTTTCTCGAACCGTTTTTTACTAATTTAGACAAAATAGTTTTTGCCGCAAAATACTTACCCTCTGAGGTTTTAGGTGCGCTTGCTTCACGTTATAGCCGTTCCACAAAAGGAGTGAGGCGGCTTTTTTGGGACGAATATATAAAACCAATCATTTTGCCAAATTTAGAAGGAGCAGATTCAAAATCTCAGAAAGAAGCAGAGCAGATGAAGCGGGAGCTTGTAGGGTTTGTGGATTATTTGCACCAGCACGGTGGTTGGGAGGCGGTTGTAAATAGCAGGCGGGCGCGCGATTTTTTTGCCAAATGGCTGGCTGCATACGGAGACGATTCAATTGCCCAGATGGCAGGCGCCCACATATTTTTTGAAGGAATTTCTAACGTTGCTGCCAAAAATTTAGAAGATTTTAGAATCGGTTTCGCTCCTTTGGAAAAATCTACAAGATACGTTTTATTTAACCAAAAAGTAGACGGTAAATATTTGTATTTGCAGGAGCCGGACATTATGAAGAGTTCTTACGCCCGAGAATATACAAGACTTATGAACATGCTTTTTGACAGTTACAGCATTTCTTTGGAACCATTGATGAAATACCTCAAGAAAAAATTCCCCAAAGAGGCAGATCAGACAGATCGTGGATATGATTCGACAATGATGGCCAAAGCTTGCGATGTACTAAGGTATTATTTGCCGGCTGCAACTTTAACAAATGTTGGTTTTTTTGGGGTAGGACAATCTTTTGAATATATGCTTACAAAAAGTTTTGCCAGCCCGCTTGCCGAACTTCGTCAATTGGCAAAACTTGCTCAGGTAGAAATGAACAAAGTAATTCCGTCACTTGTTGAACGCGCATCAAGTCCCCGCGGGAAGGTTTACCAAAAGTACGTAAAAAATACGGAAAAGATTTTAGAGAAAGTTAGTCAACAGTTGGTTTCAGGGTCCGACCCTGAAGGGGGTCCGACTATCAATACTGGACCTTCGGTTGATCTTTGTGAATGGGATGAAGACGCCGAAGATAAAATTATTGCCTCCTTACTATATAAGTACGCGAATGTAGGGTATCAAAGTATCAAGTATCAAGTATCAAGTATGAGTCCAAAGCAAAAGCTGGATGTTATTAAAAAGGCGGTATTGTTAAGACAGGTAAGGCAGCACAGGCTGGTGCGGGCTTTTGAAAATACATACTACAAGTTTGATATTGTTGCCAATTTTGGAGCGTACCGCGATTTGCATCGTCATAGAATGCTCACACAGGAAAGGCAAAGATTCACAACAGAGCTTGGGTATGATGTGCCGGAAGATCTTATCCGGGCTAAACTACAAAAGCCTTACATTGATGCTGCCGGAAAAATTAATAAGTTTTACAAGAAAATAAAAAATAAATTTCCCGATGCTGCTCAGTATGTTGTATTGATGGGTAACCGTATTCGTTGGTATCAGTGGGAAAATTTAAGAGAGCTAGGGTGGGAAACTGAACTTAGAACTGGTCCGCAGGGTCACCCGGATTATAGATTGGTAGAACATATGAAAGTAAACCTTGTTAAAGAAAAACACCCGGCTTTGATGCAGGCCTTGAAATTTGTAGATTTCAAAGATTATGATTTAGCCAGACGCGAAAGCGAAAAGAAAATAGATAAAAAATTAGGAATTGCATGAAGCACCATACTTCAGTATCAGCGCAAAGAAGAATGACCGAAATAGATTCCCACGGCCTAAAGGCCGTGGTTCTCTGATCTTCATTCAAAATTCACTTCATCCCCGACATGAATGTCGGGATTTTTCGTTCAGAATAAACGGAGAATTGAGGCAGAGGATTATCAATTCAAATACATATATCATTGCAGATGGCGGCGATGTTATTCCTTGTGAATTTATTACTCCGAAGTTGCATGTGGAGGGGCCTAATATTTTTCCCCAGAGCGGCGAGAGAAAATAGCATAGACAGTTGCCACAGCTTAATCACTTGTGATATATTTTCCCAATCACGCACGCTAGGTTTGTCTCCTTGACTACGTTTACCTGGCGGAGGAGAAAAAAGGAGATTAAATATGTCAAAAATACCGTCAATGCAGGATTTGCTTGAAGCCGGAGTTCACTTCGGTCATCAAGTGCGTCGTTGGAACCCTAAAATGCGTCAATATATTTTTGGTGAGCGAGAAGGGGTTCACGTTATCGACCTGGAACAAACGTTTAATAAACTTCAGGAAGCGGTCGATTTTGTTACAAAGGTTGGAGAATCCGGTGGAGTTATAATTTTCCTTGCATCCAAAAAACAGGCAAAATCGATAATCGTGGAAGAAGCTCAAAGAAGCGGTGCCAAATATGTTGTGGAGCGCTGGATCGGCGGGCTTTTAACAAATTGGGACCTAACAAGTAAAAACATAAAAAAACTTGCAGACTTAAAATCTAAAAAAGAAGCAGGGGAATTTAAGGAAAGAACAAAAAAGGAGAATCTTTTAATAGACCGTGACATTGCAAAGCTGGAGCGACTTTACGGCGGGGTTTGGGATTTAGTTAAATTGCCGGAAGCGCTTTTTGTTGTTGATGTTAGAAAAGAAGAAAATGCCTGCCGCGAAGCAAAGAAAAAAGGAATTCCGGTTGTTGCCATTTGCGACACTAATGCAAATTTGGATTTAGTAGATTATGCGATTCCGGGTAATGATGATGCTCTTAAGGCAATTAAAATAATAACCGCTGCAATTGCCGATGCTTATATGGAAGGAAAAGCTGCATATGGAAAAAGGGTAGTTAAGGAAAATGCCGAAAAGGAAAAGGTTGCAGCAAAAGAAGCAGCTGCAAAAGCAAAACTGGAAGCACAAGTAAAAAAGACACAGGAACCTTCACGCGATGTGCCGATGAATCTGAAATAAATTTTCATGGAAATTTCAATTGACCAAATTAAAAAGTTAAGAGAGGCAACCGGTGCCGGAATTGCCGATTGCCGCAAAGCGCTTGAAGAGGCAAAAGGAGACGAGAAAAAAGCTGCAGAGCTTTTGCGCAGTTGGGGAATAGATAAAGCAGCCAGTAAGGCAGACAGAGAAGCCGGTCAGGGTTTGGTTGAAACTTATATCCATGGTGGGGGTAAAGTTGGCGCTATGGTCGAAATTAACAGCGAGACAGATTTTGTCGCCAGGACCGATGAATTTAAAGCGCTTGCTCATGAAGTTGCAATGCAGGTTAGTGCTATGGACCCAAAGGATGTTAAAGAGCTTCTTGGACAAACTTACATAAGAGATGCTTCCAAAACCATTGAAGACTTAGTTAAGGAAACGATTGCCAAACTTGGAGAAAATATTGTTGTTAAGCGCTTCATGAGGTTTGAGTTAGGCCAGTAATA
>DATIHT010000093.1:0-48598 GCA_035480415.1 Saccharimonadales bacterium (SeqCode)
TTTTGCTTTGACTATCCCAACAGGTCTGCCGCGAAGTCTTGGGTTTGCCTGCTGTTCTGCTGTTGCAAAAAAACTATTTAAATCAACGTGAAGAATTGTGCGCTCATCAGTCATTGTTCATTACTTTTTTAAGTGTCCATAAGTTGTTTTCGTTGTTCATTTCCAGCTCAAAAGTAGAATCAGCAGCAGCGCAAATCAAGCTGGTAAACTTTACATTGCCAATGCGTTTGCTAGTTTTTAGTAAGAGTTTTTCGAACTTGATGTAGCGCCTACGCCAGTTCATAGCAATAGGAAAGATGCCATCATCAAAAAATGCCCAGACTTTTATTTTTTCATCGATTTCCAAATCGCTCATACATAGATGTTATACCCAAACAAAACCCGAAGTCAATAAGTCAGTTTTGATTCACAAAGCCAATAGGTGCTACATTGGGAAATGACATGGATTCTCCTATATCGTACAGAAACTATCTGGATTTTCTAGAAGAAAAAGCCGCCTTCCCGCTACGCCACAAAATCGCAGCAGGAGCAACGATTCTTCTTTTTATAATAGTAGGCGCATTAACCACGAGCTATTACCAATATAAAAAAGACCTGCCAAAAATTGCCAAATACAATTATTTGCAAGAAACCAGCCAGGACTTTGCAGCCAATGCTCAATCGCTAAACGATGTTCTAAACGCTTTTAAAATAGCAGGCCAGAAAGTACAAATAGTGGGTAACGATCAGGAACCTCAAGCTGCAGCTTCTAGTTTTTTTGTCGCCATGGACGATTTGGAAAAAACGAGCCAGCTTATTGGCGCCACCACCAAAAACATAGAAAGCCAAAAGGCTAAAATCGAGGAATCGGCTGTGCCGCAAGAACTGGCAGATCTTAAAGATCAAATTACCAATTTCTATGACCAGTCTGCAACTACATTATCTACTCTAAACGACGATCAGGAATTTGCCAGACAGCTTATTTTGGCATCCGGGCCTAAGTTTTATCAGCCAACCTTAACAGACGAAAGCCTGTGGGAAAGCCCCGACAAGAAAAAAATTATAGATTACTATGGGCAAACTAAAGTCGATGCCAACGCAGCGCTTGGCCAACTCGCTACTCTTTCGCCGCCTGCCCACTTCCAGCAATACTATGAGGCCCAGATTGAATACTTAAGCCGCCTGGTAACGCTCTCGGACAATATTATCAACACACTTGCCGTTGCCGACGACCCAAACCGCGACGTAGCAACCCAAATCGAAAAGGCTTATCAGTATCTAACAATTGCCAAAAAAGAAAACGAAACTACTGCAAAAAGGCTTTTTTCCGAACGACTAAAGCTTGTAGATATTCAGGAAAACTTAAATAAACTGGCACCGGTACAGCTGCAAAAAAACTCAACTGCTGCAAATTTGAAGCTGGAAATTGAACAAACACCAAAAGTAGAACCCAATTTGTACTTCCAAACAATTTACACAAAATCGCAAAGTATTTTTACAGGCTTTACAAACACCTACACAAATTTGATAAAATTATAGGCAAAGGAGGAACTATGGACGACCAAACAAACAATCCTATGGATGATCAAAATCCAGGAACACCTGCAGATGACTCAATGCCAGCTGCACCAGCAGAAGGCGAAGAAGCTCCAGCAGAAGGCGGAGATTCAGCTCCTATGGGCGATTCTCAGCCAGCAGCAGAAGAACCAGCAGGTGAAACACCAGCTGAAGAACCAGCTGCCTAACTAATTGATAATCACCCACAGCATTGACAGGTACGTAAGTGTCCCTATATTGTAGAAAGAAGGTACTTATGTCTTTGCACAAGTTTAAGAGTAATCTTAAATCCTCAACGGTGATTATTTTTCTTATTGTTTACGGACTAGGGTTTTTCCTTCTAGGCAAAAATTCTAGTCTTGTAAACAGTATTAAGATAAAAGGTGTAAAAACCCAAAAGGCTATAGACACACCACTAAACTCTCCGATACCTGCAGCAGACACCCAAACGGCAACAATAACAGCAGCTTTTGTAAAGCTTTGCGCAAACACAGTTTATGGGTTTGAAGTTTCCTACCCTAAAGATTACTTCACAACCTACAACACAGAAGACCAAAAATGCGCTTTTTTCGCACCTTATTCTTTTGTAGTCCCTTACGACACGACCACCTTCCAGATTCCGATTAAAATCGAGGTGATAAAACCGGCAGATTGGGGCGGAGAAGTTAACTTTGCCAAAACACCAAACGATTTCCAAAACATAGTCTCTGTTGAAGATATTGACGTTAATGGCAAATCTGTTAAAAAAATCGACGCAACACTAACGGGGGAGGGCTCAACTCAAAAGGGCTTTGTTAAAACCACCTACATGATTTTTGACGATAAAAATCCCCTGATTGTTTCTTATGTGCAACAAGATGCCAAAGATAATGTGGATTCTTTCCAAAAAGTCCTCGAGGAAATGGTGCACTCAGTAAATTACTTTTAAACTTCTTGCTATTATAAATTAATTTTAAATCGAGCTTTGCTCGTTTAAAATTATCCACTGAAGGGAAAGAGAAATACTAAAGAGAAAACCGTAGGCTGTCTCTTTAGATCAAAAAAAAAGAAAAGGCCCTCTTGCGAGAGCCCTCTCAGGTGCTTACATTGCTGCAAGCAAAAACATTTATATTGCGTGTAAATTTTCTTGTCAATAACCAAACAAGGGCCTTGTATAATAAGAGGGGAAAATTCAGGCTAAATATTTCTTTACTTCGCCGATGACAACATCAGGATTATTGTCTATTTTTAGCATATATTTTTTAGCACCTAGGGCAAGCGCTTTTTGCTGACTTTGGGAATCACTCAAATTAGTAATAACAACAACAGGCGTATTTTTAATCTGATCATCGCGATTTATGGCCGCCAAAACAGAAAGCCCGTCCATTTTGGGAAGCATTAAATCCAAAAGTACTGCGCCTGGTTTTTCGTCTTTTATCTTTTTGAGTGCTTCCTGTCCGTCAACTGCAACAATTACGTCGAGTCCTTGGTTTACGGCTTCTATTTGATATAAATCGCGGATAAAAAAATCGTCTTCCACGATTAATATTTTTTTTCTAAGGCTGGGATGCGTCTGAAGTAAATCGGCCACAATACTTGTATATCATCATGCCAAAGCAATTGCAAATTACTCACTTGACTTGGTGCTTTAATTGTCGTTATGCTCTAATTAGATAGCAAATGAACTTCACACTGCCCAGATTAAATCTTCGTAGAGGTTTTACGCCCATTATTGTTTTGTTGGTAGTTGCAGTACTCGCAGTTGCCACTTATTTTATATGGAATAAGCTAAACCTAAAGGCGCCCGGTAACTCTGCGCAACCTGTAACAATTAAAGTCGGAATATTAAGCCCGCTTACAAAAGAGCTCTCCGATTATGGAATAAGCCTAAGAGACGGTGCAACGCTGGCAGCACAGGAGATTAACAACGAAGGCAAAGTTAAAATTGAACTCGTAGAGAAAGATGAAGAAGGCAGCCCAGAACTTTCCAAGAAGTTAGCAGCAGAACTGGGAGATGACCCAAATGTAGTTGGAATCATCGGTCCAATCACAAGCACCGATGTTCTTGCAGACGGTCCAGTCGCAGGATCTAAAAAAGTAGCACTTATTAGTCCATCTGCAACAAACCCAAAGATTTCCGGTCTTAGCGAATATGTATTTAGGGTTTGCCCTTCGGATAGTCAGCAGGGTAAAGAACTTGCTGCTTTCGTACTCAATAACCTAAAGACAAACAGAGTAGCCGTATTAGTAGATAACGCTGAAAAATCCAAAGACTACAGCCAGGGACTGGCAGATGTATTTGCGGCAGAATTCAAAAGACTAGGTGGCACAGTAGCAGTTACAGATACCTACAAAACTGGGGATGCAGATTACACCAGACAACTTGCAGCAATCAAAGCAGCAGGCGATGTTAAGGTTATATTCCTACCTGGATACACAACAGAAGCAGCACTACTCTCACAAGCAATCAAAAAACAGGGACTCGACATTAGAGTCGTAGGTGGAGACGGAGTTGGAGAAGGCGTTATGAACGGCGAACTAATCAAAGCAGGCGGAGCAGCAGTAGAGGGGTTAATCGCAACTTCTTTCTTTGACCCCAACGATCCGGCACCAGATGTACAAGGTTTCATCAAGGCCTACCAGGCTAAGTTCGGTAAAGCACCATCCTGGGTTGCTGCAAACTCTTACGATGCCATGAAAGTCATAGCAGCCTCAGCAGAAAAAGTAGGAAAAGCAGATAAAGTTCAAATCGCCCAACAGATATCTGCCTCCAAAGGCGTTGATGGTCTGGACAGAATGATTTCCTTTGATAAAAACGGAGATGTCTCCAGCTCTATTCTTAAATTGGAAATAAAAGGTGGCAAGTATCAAATTTTCAAATAATCAACTCATGTGGATTCGCCAAGCACTCTTAGCCCCCACCCTTTAGGTCAAAAAAAACGCACCAATCGATTTAGCCTGTTTATTAAAATCAGCGTTGCGACGTTGATTGCCAGTTTGATTCCCGTTTTGCTTCTGGGCTTTTACGCCACTACCAAAACCTCCCAAACCACCCAAAACGCAGCGCTCGAAACTAACCACATAATCTCCCAACAGGCCAGTCTCCAGGCAGACGTTTTTTTAGCAAACGTAGAAAAGACAATTGAGGCAATTTCAGACAGGATTTCAAATCAGACTGGAATTGACAATACTAACGGAACCCTCGAGTACTACCACGACAACTTCACTATCTTTAATACTCCTGTTTTTGAATCTTTTGTAATGCTAGACAAAAACGGTGCGGCAATTACAGTTGCACCTTTTAACGAAGCCTTTGTTGGATACGATTATTCCAGACAGGATTTCTTTAGAAGAGCAGTAGACACAAGGTCCAGTTACTTCTCACCCGGCGTGGACGTATCCAAAGTTACCAAGAAACCTATTGTCCGAATAGCTGTGCCTAAAATGGAAAACGGCGATGTTGCATTTGTTTTGGTCGCAGACGTATCACTCGAAGGAATTACAAGGCTTAGTAATCAGATTAAAGTAGGGAAAACCGGTTTTGCGTTTATAGTCGACGAAAAGGGCACAATTATTGCCCACCCAAACGAGGATTTCGTAAATCAACAACAAAACATAAGCAATATTTACTCTGGCGTTACCACTACAACTCTGGCAGAACACCCAGGTTTTATTAAGTGGCCGGAATCGAAAACTCAAGTGTTTTTGAACCCTTCCAGATTGCAAAACGTAGGTTGGTTCGTAGTCTTCAAACAAGATAATTCAGAAATTTTTGCACTAACAAATTCCCTCCGGACTCAACTAATTCTTTTGTTTCTGGCGACTTTAAGTTTCATATCTGCCTCAACCTTTGTAATATCCAGACAAATCGTAAAGCCAATCAAGCTTGTTCATGACGCCTTTGAACGATTTGGCATGGGCGATTTAAAAGCAAGAGTAAAAGTACAAACAAGAGACGAAATCGAAGACCTGGCCAACGGTTTCAACGCAATGGCACAAAATCTGGAAGAATCTCTTTCTGTAATTTCCGCAGAGAGAAATAAGTTGTCTCTTACAATTTCAAGCATAGTAGATGCAATCGTTGCCATCGATTACAACCGGAACATAATTATTTTCAACAAAGCAGCAGAACTTCTAACCGGGATAAAAAATAGCGATGCCATCGGCAAACCAATAAATCAAATAATTGAACTTTATGACAAGGAAATACTAATCCCGGACTCTGTTTACTGTCCACTGGACAGAAACATAGAAGAAGGGATTCTTTTTAGTCACAATAATTTAAAATTGGCAAAACGTGACGGAAAAGAAGCGTATGTGAATGTTACTTCCGGCTGCATTCGCGAAGGAAGAGTAACAAACCTGGCCTGCATTTTAACAATGCACGACATCACGGCAGAAATAGATCTGGAAAGGATGAAGATGGACTTCATCTCAATTGCAGCTCATCAGCTTAGAACCCCGCTTACCGCAATCAAGGGCTACCTTTCTATGCTCTCCGGCGAGGTTAGGAACAAACTTACAGACCAGGAAGGCCTTTTCCTGACAAGAATCGATCTTGCAACCCAGCGGCTTCTTACACTTGTCCAAAACCTGCTTTCCGTAACTAAGGTCGAAAGAGGAGTCTTCAGGGTTGAAATGGGTGTTGTCGATATAGCATCCCTGGTAGAAAAAACGGTTGATGAGTTTGTAGATAGGGCAAAGTTTGAATTTATCAACCTAACATACAAAAAACCAACAACACCTATTCCAAATGTAATTGCCGACAGCCTGGGAATTCACGAAGTACTTTCAAACCTGATTTCAAATGCCATTGATTACAATAAACCTGAAGGCAAAATAGAAGTGTCCCTGGAAGTAGTCGGGGAAATGGTAAATGTATATGTAACCGATAATGGCGTAGGTATTCCAAAAGACGCAATACCAAAACTATTTACTAAGTTCTACCAGGTTTCCGGACCAATGAGAATAGGATCAACCGCCAAGGGGTCAGGTCTGGGTCTCTACATATCAAAAGCAGTAATCGAGGCACACAAAGGCAACATCTGGGTAGATTCCGAATACGACAAAGGTTCAACTTTTGCTTTTTCGCTTCACATTCACAAACCAGGATCCATTTGATTTAAAGGGAATAAAGGAGTAAAAAAGAAAAGGCCTCTCTTGCGAGAAGCCCCTTCAGATTTGCCTATCTTGCGATAAGCAAAGACATTTATACAACTAGAGAAAAAAAGTGTCAACTAGAAATTAAAGTATCAAACTAGGTCAAAAATACTATGAGGCAAATAGACGGTAAAGACATATTTTCTGTGTCAGAGGTAAATTATTTTGCCAAGCAAACCCTGGAGCAAATGACTTTCTGGGTAGAGGGTGAAATTTCCAGCGCCAAGAAAAACCCTAGCTGGAACTTTTTTTATCTGGATCTTAAAGACGACAAGGCTCTCCTTCCGTGTATTTCAGAAGGATATAAACTCGAAGGCCTAGGCGAAGATTTAGTGGGCCAGAAAATTCTAGCCTACGGAAACCTTTCCCTGTACGAACCTTTTGGAAAATTTCAGTTTAAAATCGCAAAGATTGAAAAGTTCGGCGAAGGTTTACTGCAAAAACAGCTGGAAGAGCTTATTAAAAAACTGAAATCAGAGGGCCTGTTCGACGCCAAGCATAAAAAGGAATTACCAAAATATCCAAAAAGAATTTGTATAGTAACTTCCCAAGGTTCTGACGCATGGAACGATTTTAAAAAACACACTGTCGGACAATTTCCAATTATCGAACTTTATACAGCAGACGTTCGCGTTCAAGGTCCTAAGTCGCCTGCAAGTCTCCTAAAGGTTCTCCCACAGGTCGACACTCAAGGTTTTGATCTTATTGTGATAACCCGAGGTGGTGGCTCCATAGAAGACTTGGCAGCCTTCAACGACGAACAGGTTGCGAGGGCAATTTTTAAAATGGAGACACCGACAATTGTTGCAATCGGCCACGAGGCAAACGAGTCTTTGGCAGAGTGGGTTTCAGACAGACGCGCTTCAACTCCGACCGACGCTGCTCACATAGTAATCTCTGGCTATCAAAGCCTCCTGCAAACCTTAAATAATCTAAAATATCAACTAGAATCTAAATCCACATACTATTTTTCTACAAACTTCCAAAGATTAGATTATATTTATCTCCAGCTTCAACAAACTAAAACAACATTTAAAGACCTGCCGCACCGCCTGAATGGCATTCGCGAGGTGTTAAGACGCCATGAAAAGCATCAAATAGCAGACGCTAGGGATAAAGTCGACGAACTGATAGCACAAATTCAAAAGGAATTAAGGCAGCAGCTGCAAAATAAGAGCCAAAATTTACAACACGTTCACAAATCACTTGTTTTACTTTCGCCACAAAACACCCTGTCCAGAGGATACTCAATTACAACAGATGAAAACGGGAAAATAGTGCGCAGCATAAAAGCCGTTGATGTTGGGTCTGTAGTTGGTATAAAATTGCAGGACGGATCACTTAAGACTAAAGTAACAAAAATTAGAGAATAGTCGTTTAGAAAATAGAAATTTGTAATTGAGACAAGAAAATTGAAAACGGATTTAAGCACTAATTTCAAATATCTATTTTCCATTACTAATATCCAATCTCTAAATAACTAATATCAAAAATAAAATGACTAAAGATTCCATTAATTTCACCCAGGCGCTAAAAAGGCTCGAAGAAATCGTCACAAAACTCGAAGGGCCGGATTTGGATTTAGAAGAAGGGCTCAAGCTTTTGGAAGAAGGCGTAAAGCTGCACAAACTTTGTAAAGAAAAGCTAACCGAGGCAAACGCAAAGATCACGACTATTCTGAAGGAAGACGACAATTAATTTTTAATTTATAATTTAAAATTTTTAATATGAGAGCATATTTTTTATTTCATAAAAAAGTAAATCTAAATGATTAAATTTTTAAATATTAAAACATTGAAAATTCAATAAGCAGAGCTTTTCTGCGAATAAAAATTAAGAATTTAAAATTGAAAATTTGCAAAAATGATCTACATTCTCCACGGCGAAGACACAACTAGTGCCTACGATTGCCTAACTCAAATCCAAAATAAATATAAAGACCATCTTTTTGTCCGGCTGGAATCCAAACCAGGAGAAGACGAAATAAGCCAGGTAGTCTTCACGGAAGATCTGCTGGACCAGGCAAAATTAATAGTGGCAGAAGGCTTCTTGTCGCCACTTAAAAAATTGCCAAAATTTATAGAAAAAGTACCCCAAGACCAAATTTTAATTTTTTGGGAAAAAACTACGCTTTCGCCGGCAAAGATAAAATCGCTTTCTAAATATGCCCAAATTGAATTTTTCAAAAAATCTTCCGAGATTTTCTCTTTTTTAGATGGTTTGATCCCAGGTTCCAAAAATGCATTTGCCCTGCTTACTACACTGGAAGAAGACGGGCTCATATGGCAAATTCAAAACAGGTTTTTATTACTTTTACTGTGCAAACTAAACATAAGTCTGGACCAAATAGTAAAAGTTACAAAAAGGAATCTGGCACCCTGGCAGCTGGATAAACTACAAATACAATCAAGAAGGTTCGACCAAAAACAATTGATGTCTGTATATCAGGGCTCGCTAAAAATCGACTACCTAATAAAAAGCGGCAAAACAAACCTGGATCCAAAAACCCTAATATCTGTCCTGCTCCAAAAGTACCTTTAAAGTTACGTCTACACCCCAAGGGTGTCAACGTAACAGACGCCAAGGATATATGCATACATCCCTGGGGTGTATTGGCTATATGGAAAACTTGCAAAATTTCCCCACTTCCTTTTATATGTATATGTGGATCACTCTGCCAAAATTTATGCAAGGTTTAAACGCTTAGCGCGTTTTTACTCTCTCTCTCTCTCTCTCGTTAGTATGTGTTAATTTCCGCTTTGTCATCCTGAACTTGTTTCAGGATCTTTTTTCTAGATCCCGAACTAAATTCGGGATGACACTTTTGGTGACGCTGCTTCTTTTTGCTTTAGGACTTGCTCCTCTTGCACAAGTCCTTGCTTCCACAAGCACTGTTGATTACACCAGACAGCTCATAACCTCCGGAAACGAGATTACAGATGCGAGCCGTACTACCAATACCCAAGGTGATGGACTTTCCAACGATTCTTCTTATGGAATTTGGGCAGCTGCAACTAATCTTGTAGCAAACGGTGGTTTTGAAACTAATACTACCGGATGGATACCAAGAACGGGTACGAGTACAACAATTGCGAGGAATACTACAGAGCATAAGTTTGGAGCTGCCAGTGTTGCTGTAACTACGCCAGGAAGTGCAGATTATGAATCGGTTGCAAATGGCACTAGCTCCAGCGGTTATTACACGGTAAGCTCAAGTACTGCTTATACGGTAAGCGCATGGACAAAAGCAGCGGTTGGAGAAAATACTTACGTAGTTTGGGACGAACTTAATAGTTCAGGTACCTATATAACTTCACAGTTTAGTAGTGCAGTGGTAGGGAATGGAGGCTGGCAAAGAGTAACTCTTACTGCTACTACCAACGGCAGTACTGCCCGTCTTTTGATATATGTGGGTCACAACACAACTCACGTAGCAAGCACATTTTATGTAGATGGTGTTCAAGTTGAAACTGGCTCTGTCGCCACTCCATATATTGAAACTAATGGCGCGACTGCGAGCAGAAGTGCTGGACGAGTTCAGCCGGTGTCTAATATCTTTTCTGCGACACAGGGTTGGGCTGCATTTAGAATACGAAGCGGCTGGGGTACGGCACCTTCTAATGCAACGTTGTTCTCATGGGCGGACAGCGGTAATGAAAGAATTGAACTTGTATATGTTACCAATCAGTGGGTTGCAATAAAGCGTACGCTAGGAGCCGGTTCTAATGCTGCAAGCGCGATAATTACTCCCGCCGTTGGAGACTTCGAAACTGTCATTATTTCGTGGACTTCCTCGACTGTAAAAGTGTCGGTAAACGGTGCTGCTTTTGTATCTGCAAGTAACAGTTCTATTCCCACATTAACAGCCACATTAGCCGATATTGGTCAATCTACCCAAGCAGCTAATCGTCTTTTAGATGCGGATGTTTTCTGGTCAGCCGCCGGATCTGGTACCCTCTCTGACGCTGATGCTTCAACGATCAATGGTTTTGGCAATACGGATCCTACAATCAACAGTTTCAGCACAACAGACCATCCAACATTTACCTGGAGTGCCGACACCGCCAATTACACAGCAAGGGATTACAACGTAACGACTGTTGACCCTGACGGGCCACCAACTGCACCAGGATGTAACGACCAGGCACCAACGTCTGCACCCACAATATTCACAGCACAGTCAGACGTAAGTAGTGCAACTCTAAACTTTGCACCTGCAACACCTTCCAGCTACTACTACATTGCCTATGGGACAAATTCTGACAACTTTCAATATGGAGTTAAATACAATACTGACTACAACAAAGGCCAGTTAAGCTACACGGTAACAGGACTTACCCAACACACTTCCTACTACTTTAAGATTCGTGCCGGTAACGGTTGTGCAACCGGTCCCTGGGGCGGCTGGCGAGAAGTACTAACATCAAAAAGTGCGAGTAGCGGTGCTGATGCCGGTTCATATTTGCAGGGCTCCCAACCTTCTCCTGAACCATCTCCAAGCCCTCAGTCCGGACTTGTTCCTAAAGTTACACAAATACTGGAATCACCAGTTGCAATTGCTACTAAAACCGGTGGAAGTATCCTAGGATGGTTTGGAAAAATCGGATCAGCTATAGGCTCTGGTATTGGTACATTTGGCCATGATATCGGTTCTTTGGCCGGCGATACGGGCCGTTTGGTTGCAAATGGTTTAACAAAAACTGTTACGATTCCAGCTAATGCTGTTGCGTCTGTTTTTATAAAAGCAAAAGATACGGTAGTCGGAACATATTATCTTGCAACCGTTCACGACCAACCAAAAATTACGAATGTTCAAGTTAGCAAAAATTCTCAAACTGACGTTGTTATTTCCTGGCAGACAGACCAACCTACAACTTCTAAAGTTAACTACGGTTTTGATACTTCGTACGGTAAAGATGTACAGAATGGTAGTTATGCAAAAGACCATAAGTTAATTCTCAAAGGCTTAGACGCTAACAAAACATATTACTTTGAGGTAATGGGGCAGCTTGGTAACAAATATGTCTACGATGCTTATTATTCCTTTACTACCCAGGAAGAAGGCAAATAGTACATGGGCGAATTTTTAAAGTTCGTCCCAAAAAAATTTATTTCCCCTCTTGCGAAAACATTAATAATATCTGGACTTATTCTGCCTGCTGGTCTTACGGACGAGAACATGCCGCTGCAGGCTACGTCTGTTCATGCAGAAACTACTGATCCTCTTGAACAAATCCCATTTAACTGGCAAAGGAATGAAGTGTTGTTTGGTCCAAATGCCGGTTTTGAAAAGGCAACGAATGGACAAAGTTTAAGCGTGTATGTAACACCAGGCTTGGCAATAGATTTAAAGGCCACTATTGCCCCTTGGAACAAACTGGCTGGCTGGGATTTGTTTATACCTTCGGACGATGTTAGCGGTGCAGATATATCTTTTGTTCCAAACAATACGACGAGGGTACAGCCGGCACCGGATTTCAAGGCCAGTTATTCTGGCTGCAAAATTAATATTAATCCAAAAGACTATAAATTAACCATGGAAGCGCAGCACGAGATAGGACACTGTTTGGGTCTTGTCGATTTTGTAACAACAGGTACAGACACCAAAAATTATGTTAACCCGCAAAAGTGCGATGATCCTTCCAAGTTGTATCTTGGAGTGATGAGTTATTGTTCATGGGAGGATTCTAGATTTTGGTTTGGCGCACACGACAGGAAATTATTAGAGCTCTGTGGCTACTCTCGCTAAAAAGATTTCCTAAGGTGTCAACGTAACTCACCCCAGGGGTGTAATCGGAAGTTTCTTGGTATTTTACGTACGGGATACCTGATACAATTAAAATTAATGCCACAGAACGTAGTTTGGTTTAAAGATGTAGATAAAAACGACATAGATTTAGTCGGCGGCAAGGGCGCAAATTTAGGAGAACTCACCAAAATCGGCGCACCGGTACCAAACGGTTTTATTGTTACCTCACAAGCATACTTCGACTCTGTTAAAAATTCGGGAGCACTGGACAGAATTAAGGGCATATTGTATGGATTAAATACAAACGATCCTGTTGACCTTCAAAGAAAAGCCCAGGCATGCCAGAAAGAAATAAAAAACATAGAACTACCAAAAAGTCTGGAAAATGAAATCGAATCGCACTACAAAAAACTCGGCAACGGCAAACAGATACTGGTTGCCGTCCGTTCTTCTGCAACAGCAGAAGACTTACCAAACGCTTCTTTTGCAGGCCAACAAAAAACTTTTTTAAATGTAAAAGGTAAAGAAGAATTAAAGCGCGCAATTTTAGACGCCTGGGCTTCGCTATTTGAAGCAAGAGCAATTTTTTACAGGCAGGATCAAAAATTCGACCATTTTAAAGTAGGTATCGCAATACCGGTACAAATTATGGTGCAATCCCAAACTTCCGGCGTAATGTTTACAGTAGACCCAATTACCGGCAATAAAAACACAGCGGTAATAGAAGCAATTTGGGGTCTTGGAGAATTGATAGTTGGCGGACAGGCAACACCCGACCATTTTGAAGTTGAAAAACAAAACTTTACAATCAGTGTCAAAAGCATTGCCAAACAGGAAAAACAGCTGGTAAAGGTGGAAAAAGGCAACAAACTTGTAACTATTGCAAAGGCTCACCAGAAATCCCAAAAACTTCCGGATGCAAAAGTATTAGAACTTGCCAAAATTGGCAAAATGCTCGAAAATCATTATTTTTCTCCTCAGGATATTGAATGGGCATACACAAACGGCAAAATCTATCTGGTACAAACAAGGCCTATCACCACACTCGGCAAAAAGAAAAAGGAGGAAGAGACAAAAATGCCAGAAAATCAAATTAAAAATGTAATCCTGGAAGGTGCACCTGCGTCTCCGGCAATTGCAACAGGAAAAGTTGTTATTATTCATTCGCCAAAAGAACTTAACAAAATCAAACAAGGCGATGTTTTGGTAACAGAGGTTACAAATCCGGATTTTGTACCTGCAATGAGAAGAGCAGTTGCCATTGTGACAGACAAAGGCGGCAGGACTTCTCATGCTGCCATTGTTTCCAGAGAGCTTGGCATTGCATGTGTTGTGGGCACGCAGGATGCTACCAAAAAACTTAAAGACGGGCAGATAGTCACAGTAGATGGTGCCAAAGGTTTAATTTACAAAGGCAGTATTCAAACTCCAGGCAAAAACCTTAATGCCCAGCTTACTGCCAGTAAACAGGCAACAAACCATAATACGGCAACTAAGCTTTACGTTAATTTGGCAGAAGTTGAAAAAGCAGTGGAAATTGCCGCCAAAAATGTGGACGGCGTCGGGCTTTTGCGTGCAGAATTTATGCTGGCAGCAATCGGCACCCACCCAAAAAAATTTATAAAAGACAAAAAAGAGGATGAATTTGTAAATATTCTATCTTCAAAACTTTCTACCTTTGGCAAAGCCTTTGGTAAACGCCCGGTTATCTACAGAGCGAGCGATTTAAAATCCAGCGAATACAGACACCTTAAAGGCGGCGAAGCTTTTGAGCCCAATGAGACTAACCCCATGCTTGGCTACCGCGGTGCCTTCAGATATTTAAAAGATCCCGATACTTTTAAGTTGGAACTAAGAGCCTTAAAACTTGCCCGTCAAAACCATAAAAACCTAAGGCTTATGATTCCGTTTGTAAGAAACCCCCAGGAGCTTATTGCCGTTAAAAGCATGGTGGAAGAACAAGGTCTATTCCAGGACAAATCTTTTGAGCTTCTCATGATGGCCGAACTTCCCACAAATGTCTTCAGGCTTCAGGATTTCATAGACGTGGGTATAGACGGCATATCAATTGGCTCCAACGATCTTACGATGCTTATTTTGGGGACAGACAGAGACAATGAAGAAGTAGCAAGCGAATTCAACGAAATGGACCCTGCGGTTTTGTCTGCTTACGAGAAAATAATTAAAACTTGTGTCCAAAACAAACTTGATTGTTCTATTTGCGGTCAGGCCCCTTCCTTTTTTCCGGAATTGACCGAAAAATTAGTAAAATGGGGCATTACCTCAATTTCGGTAAACCCAGATAAAATAGACCAAACCCGCCAAATCATTTACGAAGCCGAGAAAAAACTTGTATTATGATAGTAGCAATTTACAATTTAAAATTTTCAATTTCTAATCAATTTTTAAAATTTAATTTTCAAACATTTAGATTTCAATAAAAATTATAAATTTAAAATTAAAAATTAACTAAATATGTCCAAAATTAGAAAAATTACTGCCAGAGAGATATTAGACAGCCGCGGTATTCCTACCCTAGAATCAATTATAGAGTTAGAAGACTCCTCGGTAGGAATTTATTCCGTACCTTCCGGCACCTCTGTTGGTAAATACGAAGCACACGAACTACGCGACGGTGATCAGAACCGTTACGGCGGTCAGGGCGTTTTGAAATGCCTGGAAAAAATCTCATCTGTGCTTTCACCTCAATTAATTGGCAAAGACGCCAAAAACCAGCAATCAATCGACCAGATAATGCTTGATTTGGACGGTACTCACACAAAGGAAAATCTGGGGGCAAATAGTCTTTTGTGCTTATCTGCCGCAATTGCCAAAGCACAGGCCAATTCGCAAAAGCAACCTTTGTACCAATATATTTCCACGTTGTTTGGAAGCACTCAAACGCAATTCACACTGCCAACTCCAATGTTCAATGTGCTAAACGGTGGTATGCATGCCAACCATAATTTAGATTTTCAGGAATTCATGATCGTACCTTCTCAGGCAGGTTCTTACAGCAAAAACTTAAAACTGGGAGTGGAATGTTACCACGCACTTAAAGAAACTCTAAAATCACACAGTGCTTCTGTTTTAATTGGAGACGAAGGAGGATATGCACCCCTTTTATATTCCAACATGGATGCTTTTAAAATGTTGGAAGAAGCAGTAGCCAAAGCAAATTACAGAATTGGCTTAGATGCTTTTTTTAGCCTAGACGCAGCAGCATCCTACATAAAACAGGGCGATACTTATAGGATAAAAGACAAACCAACACCGCTTTCTGCAACAGACCTTATCGACTTTTATATATCCCTAAACGAGCAGTACCATCTCCTTGCCCTGGAAGATCCTCTGGACCAGGATGATTGGGATTCTTGGAAAGTACTTTACAGCAAACTTGGAAACGACACTTTAATCGTTGCCGACGACTTAACCTGCACAAACACGGAAAGGCTAAACAAGGCCATAGAACAAAAGTGTACAAATGCAATAGTGGTTAAACCAAACCAGGTTGGCACAATTACACAAACACTGGAAGCGGTAAGGGTTGCCAAAGATGCCGGCTTCAAAATTGTGGTCTCCCATAGGTCCGGCGAAACCAACGACGACTTTATTGTAGATTTTGCAGTTGCCTGCGGTGCCGATTACGCAAAATTCGGCGCACCTGCACGCGGCGAACGGGTCGCAAAATACAACAGGCTCCTGGAAATCGAACACGAATTGTCATAGGTTACCAGGTAAGCAGGTAATCAGGTACCCAGGTAATTTAGAAACCCGGCAACCTAGTAACCTAATTACCTGATTACCTAGATACCTAATAAAATGCTACGTCTAACCCAAAAACCCAAACCCATTGTTCTGTGCATACTCGACGGTTGGGGAATAGCAGCAGACAGTCCCGGAAACGCAATCACCAAAGCAAACCCCACCAACTTCAACGGCCTTTGGTTTTCTTACCCTCATACATATCTTTCGACAACCGGACAGGCAGTTGGTCTGCCAGAAGGCCAGGTGGGAAGCAGCGAGGTAGGACACCTTAACATTGGTGCCGGTAAGATTGTTTTTCAGGATCTGCTACGAATCAACCTGGCAATTCAAAACGGTAATTTTGCACAAAACGAGGCATTAAACGCGGCAATTGAACACGCAAAAAGCAATAATTCCAACATCCATGTGATGGGCCTTGTGGGTCTGGATCATGTTCACTCAAGCGTTGACCACCTCTTTGCAACTCTGGATTTGATCAAAAGTACACAGTTTCCACAAGAAAGGGTAAAAATTCATTTGTTTACAGACGGCAGAGATAGCCCACCAACTTCCGGCAAAATTTATATTCCCCAAATATGTAAAAAAATAAAAGAAGAAAAATTGGGAATTGTTGCCTCGATCTCTGGCAGATACTATGCCATGGACCGTGACAATCGCTGGGAAAGAATCCAGCTTGCTTATCAGGCAATCTGCGGCACGAGCCCCAATAAATCTTACGATCCGCAGGCGCTTCTGGAAATTTCCTATACAGAAGGCACAACAGACGAATTTATAAAGCCCACAGTAATTTGCAATAAAGAAGGCAAGCCATTGGGGCCCGTTCAAAAGAACGATTCCATAATTTTTTTCAACTTTCGTCCGGACAGGGCAAGAGAATTAACCAAAGCTTTTGTTCTGGACTATTTTGATAAAATCTCAACATCAACAGGCGAGATAATACAAACATTTCCCCGTGGACCAAAAATAGAAGGTATTTTATTTACCACCCTAACCCAGTATGAAAAAGGTATACCCGTTTCCGTTGCTTTTCCGCCGCAGGAAGTAATCATGCCCCTGTCGCGGGTTATTGCCGAAATG
Organism: Saccharimonadales bacterium (SeqCode); assembly: GCA_035480415.1. Lineage (GTDB taxonomy): Bacteria > Patescibacteriota > Microgenomatia > Curtissbacterales > GWA2-41-24 > DATIHT01. The sequence goes on from DATIHT010000093.1 coordinate 17,270, forward strand.
GGCGACAGGCAGTTTCATATTGCAGAAACCGAAAAATATGCACACGTTACTTATTTTTTTAATGGGGGCAGAGAACAACCATTTCCCGGCGAAGACAGGCTACTTATCAATTCTGCAAAAGTTGCCTCCTACGATCTCAAACCGGAAATGTCTACACCGGAGGTAACAAAGGCAATAGTTACCAAAATTGCAGACCGTGTTTACGATCTTATCGTTGTAAATCTGGCAAACGCAGACATGCTTGGACATACCGGGAACTTACAGGCAGCAATTCAGGGCATAAAAGTAGAAGACGAGTGTTTGGGAATAATTACAAAAGAAACTCTTTCCCACGGCGGAGCTGTTGTAATTTGCGCAGACCACGGCAACGCAGAAGTAATGATTAACCAAAAAACAGGCAACCCGGACACGGAACACAATCCTAATCCCGCACCGTTTATCGTGGCAGCGCCCGAATTCCAGGGTAAAAATGTTCAGCTTCAGCAGGGGATTTTGGCAGACGTGGCACCAACAATTTTGGCAATGCTTTCGGTTCCCAAACCCTCTCAAATGACAGGCAGAAACTTACTAGAGTAAGCGCAGACCCTGAACTTGTCGAAGGGTAATAACCCTGCACCATTAGATTAAACATTTCTCTAGTGATACAATCCACCGATGGCTTCCGCTGAGTTTACAGAGATTGGAGTGCATGGATTGCTTTCTCCAGAGGAGAAGGGAATCCATTTCCAAGTAACACAACAGAGGGTAGACCAAATTAAAAGCGGCGATGCTGAGGCTTTTGGTCCAATATGGCAAAGTCACTACAAGAGAATCTTCCGACACATCTACTATATAGTAAACGATCATGATAGAGCGGAAGACCTAGCAGCCAATTCTTTTCTCAGAGCTCATGAAGAGATCCTAAATGGAAAATATGAAGTAAGACCTGGTAAGCCTTTTGGCGCATGGATGCTCAGAGTAGCTCACAATTTAACTGTGTCCGATTTAAGAGCGCAAAGAAGACACTCCGAGGAAACGATAGGAATAAGTGTTGTTTCGCCTCAAGATGTAGAAGTTGAAGTTTCTGCAAGACTTGAAATTGCCCTTATTAATAATTTCCTAAGAGAAATGGCTCCAAACAAAAGAGATGCACTTTTAATGTTTATAGACGGCACAGACTATAAAGACATAGCAGCCTCGCTTGAGACTTCAGTTAATAACGCCAGAGTGCTAAAAAATAGGGCAGTAAACTATCTTCGAGAACGTTTATCGCCGGAAGAAAAATCACGGGGAACAAAAAGTTAAAAAAGTAATGTAAACTCGCCCTTTGGCGAGCTTTTTGAGAAAAATTCTATCAATTCTGACACTCCACCTCTTTTTATCTCTTCATGTATTTTGGTCAGCTCTCTGCAAATACAAACATCAACATCTCCAAAAACATCCATAATCGATTCTAATGTTTTAACCACACGATACGGAGATTCATAAAGAATAACCGTAGATTTTATAAGTTCTTTAGTTTTTTTTATTTGTTCCAAAGCTTCTTTTCGCTTTCCGTCCTTTTTTGAAAGATATCCCACAAATAGAAATTTGTCCGTGGGCAAACCGGAAACCGTCAAAGCAGCAATAGCAGCAGACGAGCCAGGGATAGATTCGATCTTAATTCCGGACTCAACAGCAAGTCTTACAAGTTTAAACCCAGGGTCCGAAACCAGGGGAGTACCGGCATCCGAAACCAAAGCAACGTTTTGGCCACCTTTTAACTTTTCAACGACGATCGAAGCCTTAGAAACTTCGTTAAAATCGTTGAGTACAAACATTGGCTTGGTGATGTCGAAATGAGCAAGTAACTTGCCTGTAACACGACTATCCTCGCAAACAACCAAGTCCACAGACTTTAAAACCTCGACTGCTCGAAAAGTAATGTCGCCAAGATTGCCAATTGGCGTAGCTACAATATAAAGAGTACCCACCAGCGCATTATACAAAAAAGAGATGCGACCTTTACATCATATGTTTGGTCGTTCCTCGTTTTTGTCCAACAGAAATCAAGGAACGTCCTCTCCGATACAATCCCGAGGACGCACCTTGATTTCTTGCATCTTGAGTAAATTTTTGTCAAAGTAGTTAAAGTGGCAATGAACATCAAAAAAGTACTCTCGCGTTTTGGCCCTGGTTTTATAACCGGTGCTTCCGACGACGACCCTTCCGGCATTGCTACTTATTCCCAAACAGGCGCCCAGTTCGGCTACACCCAGCTTTGGACTGCGCTTTTTACGTTTCCTTTTCAAACAGTAATACAGGAAATTTGCGGCAGAATCGGAATTGTTACCGGGAAAGGTTTATCGGGCGTTATCAGGAAACACTACCCTAAGCCCGTTTTGTACTTTTCCGTAACACTTCTTTTATTTGCCAATACGGTAAACATTGGAGCCGATCTTGGCGCCATGGCCTCGGCCACCCAATTACTTTTAGGCCAATCGCTCGTTTTATGGCTGTTACCAATGACAGTTTTAACCTTAATTTTAGAAGTGTTCGTTTCTTACAAAGTTTATTCAAAATTTTTAAAATATCTAACGTTTTCGCTTCTCGCTTACATCGTTACTTTTTTTGTGGTAAAGCAGGATTGGGGACAAATTGCAGTTTCCACACTTGTACCTAATCTGTCTCTTGATCGAAGTTATTTATTAAATCTTACGGCAATTTTGGGAACCACAATTTCTCCTTATCTGTTCTTCTGGCAAGCCTCGGAGGAAGTAGAAGAAGAGGTGGAGGAGCATAAACTCAAAATTATGGACCATGGAGTACCTAAGATAAATAAGGGGGATATTCGCCATATGCGCTTCGACACCATAAGCGGAATGTTCTTTTCAAACATAGTTATGTTTTTCATCATAGCAACAGCAGCCTCAACACTCGGTAGGGGTAACATCAAAGACATCGCAACAGCAACACAGGCAGCGGAAGCACTTAGACCCATTGCAGGTAATTTTTCTTCTTTACTCTTTGCCATTGGCGTAATCGGAACCGGCCTGCTTGCCGTACCTGTCCTGGCAGGTTCTGCATCTTATGCAATCTCCGAAACTGTTGGCTGGAAAGAAGGCCTGTACCGTAAATTCAAACAAGCTCATGGCTTTTACGGAATAATAACAATAGCTACACTTCTAGGGCTTTTAGTAAATTTTACAGGCATCCCACCGTTTAAAATGCTTTATTACACCGCAGTCTTAAACGGCCTTATTGCGCCGCCTTTGATGGTTCTTATACTTTTGGTTTCCAGCAACCCACAAATTATGGGTAAATATACAAATACAAAATTTTCCAACATCACAGGTATCGCAATCACTCTTATGATGTTTGTGGCCTCCGGCTTTCTCCTCTTCAGCTTCATTTAGCTTTTCACGACTTGCATTTTCACTAAAACTGTATTTAGATAGAATCAGATGTTAAAGAGTAGGAAGGGAGGTGATATTAGATGAGTGTAGAAGATTTATCCGTAGCCGTTTCTTCTGTGGTTTTAAACGCCGTCGCCGATTTCGTTAATTTTATTCCATCTTTAGTAGGGGGCCTTATCGTCCTTATCGTAGGCTTAGTTGTCGGTGCCGTAGTTTACAGAATAATTATCGGTGTTCTAAAAGCAGTACAGCTGGAAAAATATCTTGCCAAATACGGAATAGTTAAAGTAGAAGGCCACGATATTGAATGGAGCGAACTTTTGGCAGAAATTGCCAGATGGTCCATAGTTGTCGTCTTTTTAATTCCAACATTTCAGGCATGGAGACTTGATGAAGTTAACACTGTTTTAAACAGAGTTGTACTTTATCTGCCAAACGTAATCGTCTCGGTAGTTCTTGCAATAATTGGCCTTGTTTTTGCCAAACTTGGTTACAGACTTGCTTACAGTTCCGCAAGATCTTTAGGTCGTGACCTGGCACATTCTGTGGGCCTGGTAGCTCAATGGGCAATTTCTATCTTTGTAGGTTTCTTGGTTCTTCACCAGCTTGGTGTTGCACAAGAACTTCTGCGAATTTTGTTTGCAGGAATCGTTGCCATGATCGCACTTGCTGGAGGACTTGCCTTCGGGTTAGGTGGTCAGGGAACAGCAAAAAGTATTCTGGAATCTATTTGGGACAAGTTTAAGAAATAGAGGTCAGAGTTTAGAGGTTAGAGATTAGTTATTAAAAACCAGTACTCGGTTTTCGGGTATTGGTTTTTTTAGAAGTAGCTCTATACTAACTACTTATATACGCACTAGATTTGGAAATTTGCCCGGATTTAATTCCATTTGACCGTAAGCATTATTTATTACATCTCTAATCGATTTCATTTTTCCCAAAAAAGCTCTCTCTGATTTTGCACCCATTCTTTGGGCCATTCTAAAGCTTAAGTCTTCAAACGCTAAATCGACCTGAAATGCAACATCGATACCACTAGGGAAATTCGCCATTACTTTGAGCCCGCGATAGAGTATGCTTTGAAATTCAGAACCAGGAAGAGGCGTTGCAGGTCCTGCAAGCCCAAGCATATGATCAACCGCCAAATGGCGTGTAGATCTCACAGAATTAGCTCTTGATTGTGCATTTATAGCTTTTTCTGACAACGTATATTGTATTGCCTCAGTCATAATGCGAGATTTTACACAAACACAGCGAAATTGTAAAGAGATATATAGTTTTTAGAATCTACAATCTAATAATTGTTTTTAGGCGGACAGTACTATAGGTTGCAATTTAGCCTTGTTTACTGATATAATATCTGCCTTATGAACCCGGAAGTTGTTAGCCGCTTAAAAGAATTTCGCCTCAAAGCACCCAGAGTAAGTGAAACAAATCCACTGTATTTGGCATATACCCGGAATGAGGCCAGAGTACTAAAAAGGGCAAGATGGTTGTTAGATTTTACAGACAACCACCCGCTATTTTATGGCCACAACCTGGACGATATGCCGCACGATGCACTACAAGGCAACATGTTTTCTACAATAAGCGGCCGAATGCACAGAGACTACTGGACAAACCGCGTTAAAAACTACAGACCCGAGGTAAAAAGAACTGCAGCCGTTTTGGCAAACTACGGTTATGCCAAAATTGGAGAAACAATTGCCAAAATAGAACCACACCCGTATAAAGAGGACAATTTCCCTCAATTGGATTCTGTTGATGCACTGGCAAACTATAGTGTGAAAAGTCAGCTACAGCATTTTGCTCAAGCTAGTGTTGATTTCAAAAGAAGTCTAAGCCTTATAAACGTTATTTCTCAATCAAAAGATCTAGATAACGACCCGGACAAAGTTCTTGCGGTTTTTTCTGCTTTGGTAGGGTTTGCCCAGGTACTGGGCGATCGCCAAATTGAGCAAAAAAACGGTAACAAAGGCCGAAAACACACACTGCGGGACCAGGTTTTATACTTTGGGTTCCACAGTATGGATCGTGGACTTGCCGGCTATATCGCCGCGCTAAACAGACTACTCGTTTAATCTCTGCTAAAATCAAAAGGTGCAAATCCCAAAAAAAGTAAAAGCACACTTTAAAATTGCAGACCCAATTCTTTACGAAGTAATCGTAAAAGTTGGCCAAATGCAGGAATTACCCCACCGAAAAAACAGTGACTATTTTCTCGATCTTGTAGACATAATTCTTTCCCAACAACTGTCTGGTAAAGTAGCAGATGTCATAATCACTAGGTTTAAAAAACTCTTCACCAAAGAGGAAATCACCCCACAGACAGTACTCAAACATAAAGACGATGAGCTTAGAGCAATAGGAGTCTCTTACCAGAAAATTAAATATATAAAAGATCTTTCGGAGAAAATCACCAAAAAAGAACTGGATTTAGCATCTATTCGTAAAATGAAAGACGAAGATGTAATACTCGAGCTTATAAAAGTAAAGGGAATAGGGAAGTGGACCGCAGAAATGTTTCTAATTTTCACCCTTGGACGTGAAGACGTTTTCTCTCACGGAGATTTAGGACTGAACAATGCAATTAAAAATATTTACAAACTAGAAAAGCACTCGCAGGAAATAGTGGAACAAATAGTTTCTAAGTGGTCACCCTATAAGAGCTATGCATCCCGAATTCTCTGGAAAAGCTTAGATAATCGATAGATCCTACGCAGTTTTCGTTGCAACTACACATCCGACAATACCAACATCAAGCCCGCCCCACAAAAGCGCTTCTTTAAATCGTCCTTTGTAAAGAAATTCCATTTCGGGATCAGTCCTTACATTCATTCCTGCAAATATTTTTCTACAGCTTTCCAAAAAATTCACTCTGCTTGTGTATTCTTCAGGACTATTACCTATTCCAATTGTAAGCATTAACCTACCGCCAGCTTTTAATTTACTTAAAAAGTTTTTAAGAAGCTTCTCCACATCTTTATCGCCTTTTTTTCTTCCGGCGCGATCTATTCTACCTTTACTGTCGAATGGATAAACGATTTTCGGGTCAATCCTGTTCCAAAAGATAGTATCCAGTCCCAACGGAATTTCTCCATTTATAATTGCTTCACCAATAGTAGAATTAACAAACCTAACTCTGTCAAGATCAAGCCCCAGTTCATCCATCATTTCCTCGAAGTAACCTTTATATTCAGTATCGGGTTCTACGGCAATAATTTGGCCGTCTACCAAAGGAATAGCTGTTCTTACCTGTAAACCTTTATTTGCTACCCATTTTTCCGAACTATCTTCTTCGCCTAAAACTTTTACAATTTCGTCCCTGGTGGCAGGTATAATATGCGTTGCTAGTACTTCTCCTGCAGTAGTACCAGAACCTACAAGTAACACATTTCCTCCGCGAGCATAGCCGCCTTTAAGTTCGGCTGTTCTAACAAAAGTGAACCAATCTAAAAAAGAAGGCTCTATAGACAATAAATCGGGATATAAAAACGTCAGACCTGCTTTTTCAGCAGCAGATCTCTCGTACGCGTCCTTTAAGGTATAGTGTTCCTTTTGAAACAATTCATCTAGCGCCGTAGGGTCCTTAATTAGTGCAGCATTTATCCCGCCAATAGAAGGTATTTCTCTATTCACTATGTAAGCAGCAAGTAAGTCGGTTCTGCTTTCAGCACCAGGAACATAACTTTGGTGAGCAGTAAATAAACTTGCAGATATCCCTTGAGGTCTAGTTTTTCTGTCGACCATAGACGCAGATTATATCAAGCACGAAGTTTAATATCAAACTATAAGCCTTTGTCCAGTAATATTTCGCGAGGCGAAATTAATTCCTCGTTTATGATAAAATTTCCTTGCTCAATAAACTTCTAAAGGCCCTATTCTGAACGTAGTGAAGAAGAGGGCCAAAAACGAAGTTTTTGGCCCTATCGTCTATCGGTTAGGACGGGACCCTTTCAAGGTCTAAAGCGGGGTTCGACTCCCCGTAGGGCCACTATATTCGGCTTAGTTTGCAATATAATTTCTTGTCTTTCTGTCTGCATACGGCGAAAATAATACCACTATCTTTTTTTACGATCAACAAAATCCCATAGTTTGATTAAGACTTCAAAATCTGTTACAATACAAACCAAGCAACATTTAATTTTCTAAATCCGCACAAATCATCTTCTGTAGATTTCCCGCGTTAACGTTGCACAACTGTGAAGCCAAATATCTATTTAGGAATTGATGGAGTAATTTTAACCAGAGGCGTAATACCGGCGCTGTATTTAGACAGGTTTCTTAAATACTTAATGGAAAACTTTACGGTTTCCTGGCTTTCTTCCAGATGCCGAGGCAGCAGCGAAACAACAGACAAATATCTTTCGCAATTTTTACCAAAAAGCACCATGGATTTAATTAAAAAAATCAAACCAACGAATTTTAGCCTGGACAGAACAGAAGCTATCGATTTTAGCAAAAACTTTTTTTGGCTGGACAAGGAGTTGTTCGATTCGGAAAAAAATACTCTTAAGGCACATAACAAATACAATTCCTGGATAGAATTAAACCTTATTGATTGTCCAAACCAATTACTTAACATAATAAACAGCAAGAATACTTTTAAAAATAACTAAAGGAGGTGAAGTAATTTGAACGACGACGACAAAAAAGTTGAATCTACTGACGATAAGCCAGCAGAAGCAGCAAAAACAGAAGAAGCTGCAAAGTAACTTCTAGGTAATTAGATAATGGCGGGGGCTTTAAATCAAAAATTTCCCGCCTCTAGTTATCCTTTGATATAATTCATCCATAAACTACCCAAAACCACCATCCAAACAATCTATATTTTTGTACACCGCATTCACATTGCTTGCGGTATTAGCATTGATTATTCTCGCAAAAATACTTAATAGACAGCCTCTATATAATTGGTGGACGTATACAAGCTTAACGTGGGCACCGATTCCTGTAAGCTTTGCCCAAGAGCTAATATTTAGGGCATTTTTACAAACAAAACTTCAAAAGCATCTTCGCCCACTGTTTGCTATTTTAATAAGTTCCGTCCTTTTTGCTTCAATTCACCTTCTGTGGAAAGACCCGCTAATCATATTTTTAGCCTTAATTGGTGGTCTTTGCTGGGGATATTTATGGTACAAACACCCAAATCTACTCCTAATTACCATTTCTCATTCAGTTATAAATTTCGCCATTATTTTCCTCGGTTTTTTCCCTTGGACAATCACAGACATAATTAAGTTTTAGCTAAACGGCCTATAATTCATTGTTTGTGCTATAATTCTAGCCTATGTCACGAATAGAAAGACACCAAGAACCAGTCACTTTTAGACCAGCGACAACCGAAGACGCGGTTTTAATAACCTCAATCGACAAAACCAATAACCAAATTGAATTAAAAGCTGTCGAAGTTTCGATAGAAGGGGAAGCAAGATATTCACCTGGAAGACTAGAAGATGGATTGGATCGAAGAATGTACACTTATCTTGGGCGTCATGAAAACGAGGCCGAAAACTTAAATTACATTGTTCAAGATGGAGAACAAGCTGTAGGTTACATTCTTGCATATAGAGAACAAAAACCAGATGAAGAAGTAGTCCGTTTCGTAGATATGTCAGCAAAACCCCGTGCACGTTCACTAAGAGTAGCAAGGGCCATGTTTCTAAAACTTGCAGAAATTCAACTAGGAGCAAACTTACCACTAGAAGGCTACGTCAGGATTAGGCCAATGTATAGATATCTTTTACAGAACCCAGTTAAAAGATGGATTTCTGATCATGGCTATGAAGTTGTAAAATTAGATGCACCGGCGGTACTGATTGATGAAAGTGTTGCCATTAAAGTTCGTCTTGAGAATAAACTACCGTATCAGCCATCTTTACTTGCACATCAAATTGCTTAAAATTACTGACCGACGCGTCTGCGTTTTTCTTCCATGGGGTCCAAAACCGTTTTTCTTATCCTGATATTTTGAGGTGTAACCTCAACTAATTCATCATCGCTTATGTATTCCAAAGCATCCTCAAGATCCATCTTAAGAGGCGCAGAAAGCCGCACAGCGACGTCTTCTCCCTTACTGCGCATGTTGGTTAGGTGTTTTTCCTTACAAACGTTAACACTAATATCTTCTGGCCTTGGGTTAATACCAATTACCTGACCTTTATAAACCTGTACACCGGCATCTATAAAAATCTGCCCACGGTCTTGTGCATTCAAAAGCCCATAAGTTTTGGCAACGCCGGATTCGTGAACAACCAAAGAACCGTGGGTTCTGGCAAATATAGTCCCGGATTCCGGCCTGAATTCCAAAAACAAAGTGTTGAAGATCCCCAAACCCTTAGTGTCTGCAATGAACTCGCTTCTATAGCCAAAAAGTTCGCGCGTGGCAATTACGAATTCGTAAAAGGTTAATCCTTCTTCGCTTTTCATATCTACAAGTTCTGCGTGTCTGGCACCTAGTTTTTGCATAACACTACCTGCATATTCGTCCGGAGTTTCTATAAACAATTGTTCGTAAGGAGTCATCTTGTTCCCGTCTACAACTTTGGTAATCACCTGAGGCCTGGCAACCTGAAATTCGTAGCCTTCTCGCCTTAGGCGTTCTATTAAAATAGAAAGGTGCAGTTCACCCCGACCGGAAACTATCCATTCACCACGTTCGTTATCCTCAACCCTCAATGCAACATCGGTTTCCAGTTCTTTATATAAACGATCCCTAATTTGCCTGGAGGTTTTAAATTTACCTTCGTGACCGGCAAAAGGGGAGCTGTTTACACTAAAAGTCATTTTAATCGTCGGTTCTTCTATTTTTAAAATTGGCAATGCAACCGGATTCTTAACATCTGCAATCGTCTCGCCAATCGTGATGTCACCGATTCCGGAAACAGCAACGATATCGCCAGCCTCTGCACTTGCAACATCTTTTTTACCTAAACCCTCAAAAGAGGCAACAGAAACAATGTTTGCTTTTTTCTGCCCACCTTCGGTGTTTATATGCATAACTTCCGAGTTAGAATTCAAAACTCCGTTATAAATTTTCCCGATTGCAATTCTCCCTTTATGAACATCGTAAGTAATGTTTGAAACCAGCATTTGCAAAGGAGCAGTCGAATCGCCGGATGGTGGGGGAACGTGTTCCAAAATTTGTTCAAAAACCGGGTTAATGTTTACCATCGAATTAGCATCCGGTTCCAGCCCTGCCTTACCATCTTTGGCAATTGCATAAATTGTAGGGAAAAAAGCAGTTTGGTCGTCTGCACCAAGTTCTACAAACAAATCGAAAATCCTGTCTAGCGCATAGCTTATACGGGCATTAGGTTTATCTATCTTATTAATAACAACAATAATTTTGTGTTTTAACTTGAGAGCCTGTTTTAAAACAAAACGTGTCTGCGGCATTGGCCCTTCTTGTGCATCCACAAGCAAAAGACAGCCGTCTACCATAGAAAGCACGCGTTCAACCTCTCCGCCAAAGTCTGCATGGCCCGGAGTATCCACAATGTTTATTTTTGTGCCGTTCCACATAACAGAGGCATTCTTGGAAAAAATAGTGATTCCTCGTTCTTTCTCCAGCTCGTTTGAATCCATGATAAGATCCGAACCTTCCAGTTCTTTGGTAAGATAAGTCTTAGACTGCCTCAAAAGAGCGTCTACAAGTGTTGTTTTGCCATGATCTACGTGGGCAATAATGGCAACGTTTCGTGTGTTTATCATCGGGTGTAAAAAAGCCGCCCACCTGGCGGCCTATATAATTTTAACAGAATTGGGTACCAAAAGCGAAGGTTACGGCAACATCTTTCGCAAAAACGTCAGAGCAAATACAAAAAGTGTCAAAAGTACAATCGTCCCGCCTGGTGAAAGATCCAAATAAAACGAAATTATTATTCCGGCAATTACACATAAGATAGAAATTACTTCGGCAGCCAGGATTGTCCTCACAAAGCTTAGCTTTAGCTGCAAGGCAGCAACAACTGGGATAACAACGAGTGCCGAAATCAAAAGAATTCCAATTACAGGAATGGCAACGGAAATAGTTATGGCACAAAGAATAATAAAAAGAGTGTTTATTAACCCCGTCGGAATTCCGGCAACTTTTGCAGATTCTTCGTCAAAAGAAACGAACACAAGTTCCTTATAAAAAAGAACTACAAGCACAAACACCGAAGTCCCTAAAATCCCAATCACGGTTACATCAAACGCTCTTACTGTTGCGATGCTTCCGAACAAATAGTTAAAAAGATTTACATTAAAGCCACGAGCTGCACTGATTAAAACAACAGCAAGTGCCAAGCTCCCAGAAAGGAATATCGAAAGCGCAGATTCACCGTAGACTTTTTTGGAAAGTCTTAACTTTTCTATCACAAAAGAAGACAGGGAGGTGGCAATGATTGCAGAAATTACCGGGTTAATTTTTAACAAAAGCCCGATGGCAATTCCCGCCAAAGAAACGTGCGAAAGAGTATCGGCAATTAAAGAATAACGCCTTAAAACCAGGAAGATTCCAATCAAAGGCGCCAGAATTGCAATTACAACTCCGGCCTCCAACCCCCTTACAATAAATGCGTACCTAAAAATCTCAAACATACTGTTTTACTACCAACTACAAACTACACGCTATCGACACACTAGTGTCCATGCAGAATAAACTTGACCCCTTTTCCATAAAGTTTTTCTATATAATCGTCTTTGATAAATTTCTGTGGGTTTCCGTGATAAACAAGCTCCTCGTTAATACAGGCAAGCTCTGTGACTTCATTTGTAACAACATCAATGTCATGGGAAACAAGAATCAGCGTAATTCCGCTTTTGTTTAATTTTTCTAAAAGCTCGTAGAATCCTTCTTGCGCCTTCAAATCAACACCCACAGTCGGCTCATCTAAAAATAAAATCTCAGGGCTCGATGCAAGCGCCCTTGCAATAAAAACTCGCTGCTGTTGTCCGGCAGAAAGGTCTCCAATTAAACGATTTGAATAAGACTCCATACCAACTTTAACCAAAGAAACCTTTGCTGCCTCCACATCCGCACGCCCTGTACGTTTTAATAATCCTACCTTTCCGTACCTGCCCATTAAAACAACTTCCATTACAGTTGCTGGAAAATTAACATCGAAATGAACAGCTTTTTGGGGGACATAACCTATTTTTGGCCAGTCATCAAACCTGGAAGCGTCTACACCCATCAGCTCGATAGAACCCTTGTTTGGTTTCAAAAGACAAAGCATCAGCTTCAGAAGAGTAGTTTTCCCGCCACCGTTTGGGCCGATAACACCTAAGTAATCACCCTTGTGAACAGAAAGATTAATGTCCTTTAGGACAATATTATCGCCGTAAGAAAAGGAGACATTTGTAAGTTCGACAATAGTTTCTCCATGTTTTATGTTTTGCATTCAAGTGCTATTTTCAAATTTTCTAAATTCTGGCGCATTACCGAAAAATAATCCGCACCTTGACCTGTTTCATCATCGGTTAAACCCTCAAGTGGATTTAAAACCAATGTTTTAGCACCTACCTCGTTTGCGATAGTTTCTGAAAGTTTCGGTGAAACCAGGCTTTCAAAGAAAATATACTTTACATTGTTTGCCTTTGCAAATTGGGAAACCGCAGAGAGCTGTTTTAGAGAAGGCTCTTCGTCTGGAGAAAGACCGGCAATTGAAACTTGATTTAAACCATATCTGCTTGAAAGGTAACCAAAAGCGGCGTGGGAAGTAATTACATCCTTTCTGCCGCAGTTGGCCAAACCTTGTTTGTATTGTGTATTTAATAAATCTAGCTTTGCCTCTAAATCCTGGGTGTTTTTTTGATAATAAGAGGCATCTTGTGAATCAATAGAAACCAGTGCCTGGGAAATTTTCTCAACCTCTGCCTTGGCAAGTATCGGGTCTAACCAAACATGCGGGTCCTGAACATTTTGGCCATCTTCCTCTACCTGTTGTGTTAAAAGTTCTTCTGCGGCTATTACGATAGTAGTAGTCGGACCAAGGTTTGATTTTATTTTGTCTCCCCATGCTTCAACACCGCCGTTTAAAATCAAAAGCTTACTGTTCTGAATTTTGGCAATGTCTGCAGTGGTTGGTTCATAATCATGAGGTTCGGAACCGGCAGGAGTAATATTGACAACACTTACTTTATCCCCGCCAATTTGCGACGCAAAGAAATACAAAGGGTAGAACGAAGTAGTAACGGCAATCCTGCTTGTTTGATCAACCTTGCTAGGTTTGTTTTTATAGAAAAGAAAACCTGCCACCAATACAAAAACTATAACAATAGGAATAAATAAATTCTTCATTAACGCAACTTACTTGCATTAGTATGCAACAGCTTATATCTTTTGTCAAGAAATGTACTGTTGTATACTGACAGTATGCCAAAGGTTACACTTTACACAACCAAAACTTGTCCTTTTTGTCTTATGCAAAAAGATTATTTTGCGGACAAGGGCGTAGAGTACACAGAAATTTTGGTAGACGAACACCCTGACGAAGCAATGAAAATGATCGAAATTTCCGGCCAAATGGGTGTACCTTTTACGGTAATAGATAAGGATAATGGTGAACGAGTAACTATATTAGGTTTCGACAAAAGCAGACTTCAGTCAGAACTAGGTCTCCCCAACTAAAAACAAGGAACGACCAAACATATGATATTAAGGTCGCACCTTGTTTTTTTACATTTACTACTTGATACCTGATACATGATACTTGATACACTTAAGTAATGAAGCTTACTTTCCTTGGTGCAACTCGCGAAGTAACAGGTTCCAATACTCTTTTTGAAACATCCGGCAAGAAAATTCTTTTTGAATGCGGACTTTTCCAGGGAATTAAACTCGCAGAAGAGAGAAACTACGCACCATTTGCATACGACCCCAAAACCATCGACTTTCTACTAATCGGCCATGCACACCTAGACCACGTTGGCAGAATTCCAAAGTTAGTTAAGGAGGGATTCAGGGGAAGAATATTTTCCACAGCCCCATCAAAAGAAATCGCAAGACTGGTTTTGGAAGACAGTTTTAAACTGATGCGCGAAGAGGCCAACAGAGAAGATAAGCCACTTTTGTATTACGAAGAAGACATAACAGCTTCCATGAATCTTTTTGAAACGATAGGCTTCGACGAAGAGCTGGAAATTACCAACGGAATAAAAATAACCTTTAAAAATTCGGGGCATATTCTAGGTTCTGCCAGTATCGTCGTTAAATCGGAAAATAAAACCTTATTTTATTCAAGTGACATTGGCAATTCACCTTCTGTCCTCCTGGATGATCACCAAACAGTCGAATCGGCAGACTACGTTATTTGCGAATCCACGTATGGCGGCCGGGTTCATGAAGATATCGGCAGAAGGAGCGAAAAACTAGGCGAGATTATAAACGCCACAATAGAAAAAAACGGAGTATTGATAATCCCTACCTTTGCAATAGAAAGAACACAGGAATTGCTTTCCGACATTGAACATTTCTGCAAAAACGCAAGTTGCGCCCTGCCTACTTTTTATCTGGACAGCCCGCTTGGCCAAAAAGTAACAGAAGTTTTTCAAAAATACCCCCAATTTCTTAAAAAAGAAATCCAAAGTGTAAATTTGCAAGAATTCCTTGGTCTAAGCAGGGTAAAAATGACAGCAACCTCCGAGCAATCCAAAGAAATAGAATTTGCACAAAACCCCAAAATAATCATGGCCGGCTCGGGAATGATGAACGGCGGCCGCATCTTATTTCACCTGCAAAATTACATCGAAGACCCTAACAATACTTTGCTTATCGTTGGTTACCAGGCCCAGGGTACTCTGGGCAGAAGGCTTTTGGAAGGCGAGGAAGAAATCAAAATTTTTGGCAAAAGTTACCAGGTTGGGGCAAAAGTAATGGCAATAGGTTCCTACAGTGCCCACGCCGATGCTCCGCAACTTTTAAAATGGCTTCAGTCTATTAAAAACGTAAAAAAGGTTTTTCTGGTCCACGGCGAAAGTTCTCAAATGATGGACCTGGCAAAATCTGTTGAGGAAAAATTGAATCTGGAAACCGCAATGCCTCAACAAGGCGAAGAATACGAGTTATAGGAAATTGGTTGTTCGGAAATTGGAAATTAGTAATGGAAAATTGATATTGGAAATTATTTTTTAAACGGATTTCATTTTTCTAGTTTCTATTACAAATTTCTATTTTCCAAATAACTATTTTCTAATAAATTTATTTTGAAAAAGTAATCTGGTGCACTAGGGGTTTACTACTTCTTATCATAAATTTTTGGGCATATTGCTTAGTTACGTTTAGCTTTTTATGAGGGTTAAAAATATCCATAGGATCAAAAGCTCGTTTTATTTCTTCAAATATTTCATAAATCTTTTCTCCAAATTGGCGCTTTAAATAGGGAGCACGCACCAGGCCATCGTTATGTTCACCCGAATCCGAACCGTTATAATGCCACACAAGTTCAAAAACTTTGTCCATCATTTCGTAAATTTTTTCGCTAACACCTTTTTTTTCCATTTCTACAAGTGGAATTATGTGAAAGTTACCATTGCCTATATGCCCTGCAACCGTATACATAAGCTTGGAATCATTTAAAAGTTTGTACAATTTCGGAAAAAACTCCGGCAGCTTTTCGACCGAAACTACAATGTCGTCTATAAAAGGTGCAGCATATTTCCCTTTAACCTGAGATTTCAAAAGGCCAAAGCTTTCTCTCCTCATTGCCCAATATTTTTCCCGCTCCAACTCGTTGTGCGTTGTATAAGTTTCCAAATTATCAAACTTTTTTAACTCTTCTGCTAGCTTGCTCAGATTCTTGCGGATATTTTCAACATCGTCATCTTCGTATTCCACAAGGAGCGTAAGTTCGGGTGTACCGTCCTTTTCCCTTCTGGCAAATTCAGGATGAAACACACGTATTGTTTCGTCTTCGGAAAGCTTTAAGATTCTAGAAAAACCTGTCACATATTTAAGTGCCAGATCAAAAGTGTAGTGGTCGAAAGATTCAAAACAATCCGGTTTATGCCACAAAACAGTATCTACAATTTCCGGCAGGTGATCGTAATTCTGCATAAATGCCATAAGAATACCGGCGTGTTTTTTCGCCTTTATAAGCCCAAAGGTGACTTCTGTAATAATGCCAAGTGTTCCCTGCGACCCAACGAAAAGCTTGGGCGCATCAAAATGTTCGCCATCCCAAACATCCCAAATTGTGTAACCGGCGGAATTTTTGGAAACCTTTGGCCGAAACTTCTGGACAGTTTCATGATTTTCCAGCAAAATAGCAGAAACTTCTTTGTAAATTCTGGCAAGCGCGTCGTCTTTTTTTATTCTTTGCTCAAGTTCGTGTTTGGTAAGTTTTTTAACCTCGTACTCTTCGCCGTCGAAAAGTACTACCTTTAGCTTTTCCACATACCTGTCTGTTTTTCCGTACTGCAAAGATTTTTCGCCACCAGCATTGTTTGCAACCATCCCGCCAACGGTACAAAGTCTTTTGGAAGAAGTGTAGGGCGGCAGGAGCAAATCGTGCTTATCAAGTTCTTTTTCTAAGTCACGGTAAAAAAGACCAGGCTGACAAACAACTTCTTGTTCGCGGATATGCAACCCTACAAGCTTATTCATATGCTCGCATGTAGAAACAATCACAGAATCGTTAAGAGTTCCGCCGCTCATGCAAGTACCGGCGGCACGCGCAGTTAAGGAAAGTCCGCCAGTTTTGTTTACAAACTTAACAAGTGCTTTGATATCACCTGCATCTTTAGGGAAAACAACCACTTTTGGTTTTATCTGGAAAATACTGGCATCTCTGGAAAATTGCATAAGAACATCAGGCTCCACAGAAACTTCTCCGCGAAATCCGGCGTTTTTAATTTGATCAGGCAGTTTCGAAATCATAAATTTACCATTTTCCAATTTCCATTTGCCATTTATTTTCCATTTTTAAATTTCTAAATTGATAAATTATTAAATCAATGGAAGATGATAAATGGACAATGGAAAATATTCATCTTGCAACTACTTTCCTTACGGCATTAACAATCGCGTCATCATCCATACCATATTTTTTAATAAGTTCCACAGGCTTACCCGATTCTGCAAAAGTGTCCTGTAGGCCGATAAATTCCATAGGAACAGGCATAGTTCTTGCAAAAAATTCCGAAAGAGCTCCTCCAAGACCACCCATTATTTGGTGGTCTTCTACAACAACGGCATGTTTACTTTTAGAAACTGCAGACAAAATTCCCTGTTCGTCCAAAGGTTTAATAGAAGCAATATTTACAACATTTACGTCCACTTTTTGCGAAGCAAGTTTATTTGCAGCCAAAAGAGCATAGTAGAGCATGTGGCCTGTTGCAAAAATCGTCGCAACGGGTGAATTTGCCTGCCAAAATTCCTGCGCCTGGCCTAAAAACGGAGTTTTTGCAGTTGTTATTTGTGGCGTCTTGTCTCTGGTAAAACGCAGATAAACCGGCCCGTTAATAAGAGAAGATGCAACAGTTGCCCTTTCTGCTTCCAAACTATCACAGGGAACCAAAACGGTAACACCGGGCCAACACCTTACAATCGCAATGTCCTCTGTAGCTTGATGGGTAGCACCGTCCGGACCCGTAACAATTCCGCTATGATGACCGGCAATTTTTACATTTGCCTCGTTGTAAACAATTGTCGTTCTAATAGTTTCCCAATTTTTACCTGGCGAAAATGTGGCATAGGAGGAAATAAAAGGAACTTTACCCGAAACAGCCAAGCCAGAAGCAATAGCCGCCATATTTTGTTCCGCAACACCGCATTCAAAAAATCTTTCCGGGTACGCCTTTGCAAAAGCTTCGCATCTGGTCGATTCCATCAAATCAGCAGACAAAACAACCACATCGCGATTAGTTTTGCCAAGATCAACAAGCGCGTCTCCAAAACCATCCCTCGTTGGCTTTTGTTCAACGTCCGCGTCGAATATTTTCGGATTTAAAAATAAGCTAGGGTTTAACATACTAAATTTTTAATTTACAATTTTTAATTTTTAATCAATTTACAATAAATTAATTTTTAAAATTTAAACATTTAGATTTCAATTAAAATTTCAAATTTAAAATTTAAAATTATTACTGATGCTCACTCACAATCTTTCCCTGCAATGTTCTAAGCTCTGCAAGCGCTTTTTTGGCCTCTTCGGCATTTGGCGGTTTGCCATGCCAAATGTAATCCTTTTCCATAAAAGAAACCCCTTTTCCGGGAATTGTGTGTGCAACAATAACCGTCGGTTTTTCATAAATGCTTTCAGCTTCCCTGCAAGCATCCACAAAAGCCCGAATGTTATGACCATCAACTTCCAAAACCTCCCAACCAAATGCCTGATATTTGGAAACAAAAGGTTCAAGCGGCATCACATTTTCTGTAAAACCGTCTATTTGAATATTGTTCCGATCAACAACCACAGTAAGATTGTTAAGTTTATATTTTGCAGCAAGCATAATAGCTTCCCAAGTGTTACCTTCCTGATGCTCACCGTCGGAAGTTAAGCAATATGTTCTGAATTTTGCCCCGTTCAACTTGGCAGCAAGACAAATACCAATAGACTGAGATATTCCTTCACCAAGAGGGCCTGAAGTTGTTTCCAAACCGGGCAGGGCAGTCCTATGGGGGTGCCCCTGAAGACGCGAGTCTATTTTTCTTAGGGTCTTAAGCTCGGTAGTTGGAAAATAACCAGCCATTGCCATAGTTACATAGCGAATAGGGCATATATGACCGTTTGAAAGTATTAACCTGTCTCGTTCAGGTAAGTCTGGTTTTTTTGGGTCGTGGTTTAGAATATGGAAATAAAGTGCAGTAAAAATATCTGCCATCCCCAAAGGTCCGGCGCTGTGGCCGGAGCCAGCCTCCAGAAGCATTTCAATTACCAATTGACGCGCAAAATTAGCCTTTTGGTCTAAATCTATGAGTTTGTCGTCGAGCAGTTCGGCAATCATTTGGTTATTTTTTGAAAACGATCATAAGATCGGAAACATTGGAAGGAAGTCTACCTGTAAGTATAGCATCGCCCACCTTTTTGAAAAAAGGAAACGTGTTGTCGTCTTTTAAATATTGTTCAATATCCAAACCAAGTTTTTTTGCATGCTCAACAGTTAACGCATCACCAATTGCACCGGCAGCTTCGCTATTGTCCCAGCCGTCCGAATCAAAAGAACAAACAACTGTGGCGTCAACCAAATTTTTCAAACTTGCCAAGACTAACTGCTGGTTTCTGCCTCCCGAACCATGACCAGTGATTTTAAGCTCCGTTTCACCGCCGCATAGCAAAATTGTTCCAACGGCAGCACTGCGGACCAAATCCGAACCGGCAAGATCTGCATTTCCAGCAAAATTTTCCGAAAAGATTACAGCTTCCAATCCTAGTTCTTCTGCGCGTTTTTGCATAGCCAAAAGAGCTGTCTCGTTAGAAATAACAAGAATATTTTTAATTTTCTCAAAATACTGTGAATCCTTCGGGGTTTCTACCAAATCATTAAGCAAAAAAGGCAACGCGTCTGAAAGATGTCTTTTGTCTATAACCCCTTTTGCATCTGCAACTGTAGTTGAGTCCACAACAGTGGGCCCGGAAGCAATTGTAGAAAGATCGTTACCCGGAACATCTGAAAAAACCAGGTTTAAAATCGTAGCGGGAAAAAGGATTTTGGCAAGTCCGCCTCCTTTTACAACATCAATGTGCTTACGCACAACATTCATTTCTGCAATATTGGCACCGCTTCTCAAAAGCGCTTTGTTTACATCAATTAGTTGTTCCAGGTTAATCTGGTGCGGTGCGGCAAACATTACCGAACCGCCGCCGCAGGTAACAACAAGCACCAAATCCGAAGCCGTAAGACCCGTTAATTTTGCAATTACCTTTTTTGTGAATTCCAGATTTTCGGCAGACGGTAGTGGGTGAGTACCCAGAGTAAACTCTATTTTCTTAAAGCTGGCACCGGTTGTATCAATTACCCAACCAGCAGTAAGCTTGTTGCCAATAATTCCCTCTATAATTGCAGCATTTTGCGCAGAACCTTTACCAAAACCTAAAATGTAAACGTTTTTAAATTCCTCGAGATCAATTTCGACATTGTCAATCTTAAGCAAATTTTCCCGGCAGGAAATCTTCTTTTTTATTACCAATTCCGGCTGAATAGCAGCAAGACCGGCCTCTACCAAATCCAAAACCACTTTACGCTCCGGCGATCTCGCAAGTTCCTTGTAATTTTTAATATATCCCATGCCTACCTCAATAGTACTACGTCCGAGCCTAAGAAATCGAGGAACGACCAAACGCTCCGCGTCAAGGTCGCACCTCGATCTTAGCTCTTGATACCTTTGATACTTTTGATACTTTTGGTACCCTTAGATTATGGCTTTGATCATTCCCGGCATACTTACAGACAAAGAAGAAGAATATAAATCGCGCTTGCAAAAGGCAGATCACGCCGCACCCTTAATTCAAATAGATTTAGTAGACGGAAAATTTGCCAACAGCACAACAGTAGGTGCAGGCGTAATAAAAAAATACCCAACCAAAAATCCACTGGAAATTCAACTCATGGTTGTCGACCCCATAAATTACATAGACGATCTATCAAAGTTGGAATTTGTAACAAAAATTATTTTCCCTTACGAAATCGACGGTGATGTGCTGGAAGTTGCCTATCTTATTAGAAGACTGGGTAAATCTGTAGGTTTGTCCCTAAACCCAACAACGCCTGTACAAGATGTTCTCCACTATTTCGACGACATCGACATGCTTCTTTTAATGACAGGTAATCCAGGATTCTCTGGTCAGAAACTGGGCACGGAGACTTACCAAAGAATCAAAGACGCAAAAAAAATAAACGACTCATTGCCAGTAGAAATCGATATTGGAGTAAACTTTAAAAATGCAAAGAAATTAGCAGATGCCGGCGCAGATTTTCTGGTTTCCTCGTCTGCCCTTTACAACGAACCTGATTTTTCAGTGGCCTACGAGAAGATGCAAAAAATTGTCAATAATTAACGTTTATTTTTGTCTAGTGGTGTTCGGCTCCATCATTGAAACCATGGATTAGACCACTTCTTACGGGGACAAAACCCGCATTAGAATAAGGATTACCACTCGTTTCGCCGTCTTCGTAAGGTTGTCCATATTCTATATAAACCGCCATGTAACCACCCTCATCGACTGTGAACTCTAACCAGGTTGTTCCTGCAAGTTCCAATGCATGCTCTTCGGCCTGTTTCCTTCCTGCACGTGTATGTGGATACAACTCTCCTGTAACATGAGGTGGATCAGACGCATTATTCTTTGTTATCACAGCATGATGAAACCTGGCTCTATCAGTTCCAGTCATAAAGTCTAATCGCTCTTTCATGTGCAGAATTTTAACACCATCCAGTAAATTTTTCATACAAGTTAGAAATTAACCTGGTAATCGTCTACAATAAATTAATGCCCAAAATCCAAAAAGTTACATTCTTAGGATACGCAGATGCCAAAGAAGCAGACGACCCGTTTAAGGCCGCATTCGAAGTTGCCAAATTGTGCGCCGAAAAAGGATTAACAGTGGTAAATGGCGGAGGGCCCGGAGTCATGAAGGCATCCACACTTGGTGCTCATGAAGGTGGCGGCAAAGCAATAGGCATTACTTTTTACCCTGCAGACATTCCTGTTTTTGAAGGCCGTGATGAATCAAACAACGTTGACGAGCTAATAGTTTGCGACAATTATCTGGAAAGAACCCTCAAACTTCTGGAAGTTGGTCACGTTCATGTCATTTTCAATGGAGGCACGGGTACAATTTCCGAATTTGGCATGGCATGGGGTCTTGCAAGACTTTACTTTGGACACCACAAACCCCTAATTCTTTATGGAGATTTTTGGCAAGAGATAATTTTTGCCTTCACAAAAGGCATGTATATAAGACCGGAAGAAAGACTCGTTTTCCAAATCGTCAACAAGCCCCATATGGTAATAGAAGCGATAAGCGAGTTTGAAAAAATGATAGACAAGCAAAAACATGAACACGTAGGACCGGTATTTTCGATATGAAACTAGAAATTGGTTGTGTAGAAAATAGAAATTTGTAATTGAAGTTAGAAATTAGAAATTGGAAGAAGACTATTTCTAAACTTCCATTTTCTGTTACTAATATCCAATTTCTAAATAACTAATTTCAAGATTATAAAATGCAAAATACCTTTGATCTCATTACAATTGGTGATTCCACAATCGATACTTTTATAAGCGTCCACGATGCAACTGTTGAATGCGATGTAAACAGAGAATCGTGCAAAATTTGCTTTGCCTACGGTTCTAAAATTCCGGTAGATGCTATTGCTCATGGACTTGCCGGAAATGCTGCAAATGTCGCAGTCGGCGCAGCAAGACTTGGTCTTAAAAGTGCAGTTTATACTAATCTTGGAGACGACGATGAAGGGAAGCAAATTAAACGAGCTTTTGAGAAGGATAACGTAGATTTAAGTTACGTAAAAATAAACGAGAAAAAATCTTCTAATCTTTCTGTAGTTATTACTTTCCAGGGTGAACGTACAATTTTTGTTTATCATCAGGATTGGTTTTACCATTTACCGGACATGGAAGGTACAAAATGGGTTTATCTAACATCCATGGGCCAAAGTTTTACAAATTCCAACATCATGGACGAAGTTCACCATTACATTCAAAAAACGGGAGCCAAACTGGCTTTCGGACCCGGAACCTACCAGCTAAAAGCAGATATTAAAAGATTCCCAAAGATTTTGGACAATTGCGAGCTTTTGATTGTAAATATGGAGGAGGCAAAACGAATATTAAACATAGATCAAACAGAAAAAACCGACCCTCGCGATCTTTTGGCAAAATTGCAGATGTTAGGACCAAAAATGGTGGTAATTACAGATAGCGAAGAAGGCTCTTATGCAACAGACGGAAACAAAACATTAAAAGTAGGTACTTTTCCAATGCAGGTTGTCCAAAAAACCGGTGCCGGAGACGCTTATTCTGCCGCATTTGTTGCAGCAATCTGTCTTGGTCTACCAATCGAAGAAGCTATGGTCTGGGGTGCAATAAACGCCTCACACGTTATCGCCCACGTCGGTGCCCAAGTGGGTCTGATGACCAAAGCAGAACTGGAAAAATACCGAAAAACAGTTAGCGAGATGAAAGCAGTATCTTTTTAGAAAGAAACTAGTTATTCAGAAAATTGAAATTCGTAATGGATAGTAGAAATTTCGAAAATGGAAAATATAAACCTATTAAAAGCTTTCAGGACTTAGTTGTTTATCAAAATTTATATAGAGCTATGGTGATTGTATTAACACAAATCATTCCATTTTTACCAAATGAGGAAAAATTTGATCTGGTTGACCAAATGAGAAGGGCATGCAAGGCTGGGCCAGCTCTAATCGCAGAAGGCTTCGCGAAACGATACCAAATACGTCAATGGCGAAAATATTTAAACGACACAATAGGCGAATCAAATGAAATGGTTCATCATTTGTCGGTGTGCATAGATATTTACAAAAAATATATTGATGTAAAATTGTGTAAAGAGGTCATTGAAATTTACGACACAACATGCAAACAATTAACAAAGCTCGGTCAAGCATGGCAGGATTATCATGCTAATGATAAATAACACTAATGTCTAATTTCAATTTTCTATTACCAATTTCAAATATCAAAATAACTAATTTCTAAACATGCCTCGTGTTTACATCACCACCAAAATCCCACTCTTAGCACACGATATGCTTGCCAAAAAAGATTTTAGTGTCGATGTTAATGAAACCGAAAATCCTCTTCACGAAGAACAGCTTAAAAAGATTCTAAAAACATATGATGCTGTAATTTCTTCTGTACCGGACAAAATTACACACGAAGTAATAGCTCATGCATCACCAAATCTAAAAGTTATTGCCAACTACGCAGTCGGAATAGACAACATCGATGTTCTGGCAGCCAAAAGAAAAAACATTGTAGTCACCAACACGCCAGGGGTTGCAGGGGAAGCAGTTGCCGAACATGCATTCGCGCTAATTCTGGCTTGCGCCAAAAAACTAACCGAGGCTGATAAATATGTTAGGGCAGGGAAGTACAAAAACTGGGATGCAACTCTTTACGTTTCCCCGCAAATTTGGGGCAAAACAATCGGCATTGTCGGGCTCGGCAAAATAGGCACCTATGTAGGCAACATTGCATTCGGAGGTTTTAAGATGAAAATTTTGTACCACGACATCGTAAAGTCCGAAGACTTTGAAATGCTGACAGAAGCCCAGTACTGCTCGCTGGAACATTTATTAAAAGAATCAGACGTGGTGACACTTCATGTTCCTCTTGTTGCGCAAACACACCACTTAATTGGCAAGAGTGAACTTGCACAAATGAAAAAAACTGCAATATTGATAAACACCGCAAGGGGAGCGGTGATAGACCAGGAAGCACTGATTGCCGCGCTAAGAAAAAAAGAGATAGCAGCAGCAGGGCTGGATGTTTATGAACACGAACCGGATATCCCCGAAGAGTTAAGAACTCTTGGTAATGTAGTACTAACTCCACACACTGCTTCTGCAACCGAAGAATGCAGAGAAGAAATGGCAAGAATCGCCGCCCAAAATGTTATTGATGTTTTTGAAGGAAAACAACCATTTGGGCTGGTGAAAGTTAGCTAGCCAAATCGTCGCGGGGTGGCTCGTCAGGATAAGGAGTA
Organism: Saccharimonadales bacterium (SeqCode); assembly: GCA_035480415.1. Classification (GTDB taxonomy): domain Bacteria; phylum Patescibacteriota; class Microgenomatia; order Curtissbacterales; family GWA2-41-24; genus DATIHT01. Next base: position 42,316 of record DATIHT010000093.1, read on the forward strand.
TCCGGGAGAGGCTCGTCAGGATACCATGCTCTCAAACCCTCTTCTTCCACTTCCATCCGTAACGACTTTAATCTCATAGGTTCGGTCCCAATTCTTCTTCCAACCAAAGTTCTGCGTGTTTCATAAATAGTTTCGTCAACTGCCGCTAAAAACTCGTTATCAGAAAAACCTCTGGATACGGCATCTTCAATGTTTTGATCAAGTTTCTCCTTAGCCTCAATAGTTTCAGTATGATCGTCGCCAAAATTTAAATATTTTTGTACGTACTTTTCAACTTTGCGCGGATCAACAGCAGGTTCTTTGGGATACCTTCGTACAATATCAACCGAATCTATTACAGGCTTTAAAATTGTGGGGGTCTGAACCGCTTCATAACCAGAAGTAACAGTCAACATTGAATCTGCCGGCACTCTAAACTGAAGCAACAATTGTCCTTGATCTGGAATTCTTTCGCCGCCACTTGCCATACCTATATTATACTGCCAAAAGTCTAGTGAAAAAACTTCCCTCTATCTTTAGTGTGATTAGTTTGGTGTTTATCCTTTTTTTTATTTTTCATCTCATCCTGATATTCGCCAAAGTGATGTTCTTGCAAATGATCTAATGCCTGGGCATCATCCATACCGTACTTATGTTTAAGATAACCAATAAGCTCTGATCCCAAAATAACACCAGCTCCAACAACTACAGCAGATTCACCAATAAATTTAGAATATCTTTTTAAAACCGATGGGAATTTATGAATAGCAGCATAACCGTATTTAATAGCGTCAACAACATGAGCTTCATGATGCTCTCCAATAGGCTGTTCGATATTAGCATCGTGCTGAGGCAAATCTGGTCTTTCTGCAGTCATGAGTTGCAAATTATACCAGAAATGATTGATTTCTCACCTTAGCTGTCACATAATCAAAACATATGCCAAAGCCCGAAAAACTGGAAGAGATTAAAAAGGAATTTGGAAAAACCAAAAACCCAAATAAGATTCACAACGATCGTCTTTCCGCACTGGACAAGCTAGCGCTTGTCGTAACCGAAAAAATCGGCACGATGGGTTTTTTCTTTATTATCTTTATCTGGACTGTTGGTTGGCTTGGCTGGAATGTAGTTGCTCCACACAATCTGCGATTCGACCCATACCCTGCATTCGTTCTTTGGCTTTTTATCTCAAACCTAATCCAAATTCACTTGATGCCACTTATTATGATTGGCCAAAACATTCAGGGACAGCATGCAGAAATTAGGGCAGACCAGGACTTTGAAACAAACGTTAAAGCAGAAAAGGAAATAGAAACTATTATTCTGCATTTAGAAAACCAAAACAAAGTACTGGAAGAAATCACAACCAGACTCAACAAGCTAGACGCAAAAAGATAAAAAAACTCCAAAAAAAGTGTAAAATACTTCCTCTATGAATAAGAATGTAGTCATTGGCGTCGCAAGCGGTATCGCAGCATATAAAACGCTGGATCTTATCAAGCTGCTAAAAAAAGAAGGTGTCAATTGCATAGTGGTAATGACCAAAGCGGCAACGCAAATGGTTAATCCAAGCGAGTTTAAAAGGGCAACGGGCAACAAAGTTTACACAGAGCTTTTCGAAAAAGATTTTAACTACAAGAAAATCCTAAAGCTGCAAAAAGTAGACCACATAGACCTGGCAGACAAAGCAGATGTTTTTGTAATTGCCCCGGCAACTGCAAACACCATCGCCAAAATCGCAAACGGTTTTGCAGACGATTTCTTAACAACAACCCTGCTTGCCGCAACATGCCCGGTTATTATTTGCCCTTCTATGAACCCCAACATGTACAACAACCCAACAGTTGTAGAAAACCTAAGCAAACTAAGAAAACTTGGCTACATAATAATAAAACCCGCATCTGGCATGCTTGCTTGCGGTTATGAAGGTATAGGCCGGCTTGCCGACTTAGAAAATATCAAAGTTGAAATCATGAAGCAATTGGATAAAACCAATTCGCTCACATCAAAACGTATTCTAATAACAGCAGGGGGCACCAGAGAAAAAATAGACGATGTCCGTTACATAACTAATAGCTCTTCCGGAAAAATGGGCGCGGCCTTAGCAGATGAATGTTATTTGCGTGGTGCAGACATCACAATCTACAAATCTGCAAGTTCGGTAAACCCAAGGTATTTAATAAAATCAGAAATCTTTGAAACAAAAGACGATCTGGAAAGCTTAATTAAAAGTAATGTCAAAAACTTCGATGTTGTTATTCAATGTGCAGCCGTTTCTGATTTTATACCCGAGAAAAAAGTTGGCAAAATCGCAAGCACCAAATCTCAAACACTGATATTGAGACCTCACACCAAAATCATCGACACAATAAAAAAACTTAATCCAAAGGTAAAACTCGTTGCGTTTAAGGCTTACTGGGAAAAAACAGCCCACGAACTGATTGACAAATCGGATGCGACTATTTTTAACGATATCTCCAAAAAAGACGTAGGTCTTGAAAGTGATTATAACGAAGTAGAAGTGGTAACCAAGGACTCGGTAGAAAAAATCACAAAAGCGCCAAAAGCTGAAATTGCCAAAAAAATTATAGATTTTTTAGTAGTGCAAAAAATATTAACTTAGGCAGCTACGTGGAAAAATTTAGCAATTGCATAACCGATAAGTGCTGCAACCAAACCAATTACTACCAAACGTAAGCCACTCTTCCACCAACTGCCAACCAAAGAAAAGGCCTGATAAGCACCAACGGCAAAAAGGGCAACTGCAGAGGCAACAATAGAAGCAATTAAGGCATCTTTGCCAACAACAAAGAAAAAGGGCATCAGGGGAACCATATGCCCAACAAAAGTAGCAACCGTAATAATAGCCGAAGTTTTTAAAACATCTCTGGAATCAACAGGCGCAATATTAAGCTCTTCTGCCATCATTAAATCTACCCAATTATCCCGATTGGAAGAAACCGTAATTACAATCTCTTCTAAAGTCTTGCCGGAAAAACCCTTCTTTTTATAAATTCGCCTAATTTCTTCTTTTTCCATTTCCGGCTCTTTTTCTATTTCTGTCTCTTCTTTTGCCCTTTCGCTGTCGTAATAATCTTTCTGTGCAAGAGAAGAAGTATAGCCAACCGCCCCCATAGATATAGATTCGGCAAAGTTGGCAGCCATTACAGTCGCAATAAGAATATGGATGTTTCCACCTGCTGCCAAAATTCCCAGAATAATACCAAGAGCATTAACAAGCCCGTCCTGGCCGCCCAAAATAACATCGCGCAGCGGGTTATCTAATTTGTGACCATGACGTGCAATGTGAGCCTTATACGAAGATTCTGTCGGGACCTTGGACAGAGTTTGGACTGCCATAACAGTAGTATATCAAATGTTAGGCAAGAACCTATAGTTGACTTACGGACCCAAAAAGGTTATCATACTCACGAAAGCTAACGCACTTGATTACACTTCAAATTTCAGCAAAATTCTAATGAACGCACCAAGATTAGCAGATTCAGTTTGTATACGTTGTGGTAAAACACGCATCTTCAAAAAAACCTGGAAAGACAGGGGAGAACGCCAAAAAGGAAGTATAATTACATACGAAACCGCTGTTTGCCCGGATAAAAGTTGCCAAAAATTGGTAGACGAAAAATTCCAAAAAATGCGGGATATTAGAATTGCCTCCGAAAACAGAAAAAAGGGCATTATAATTGCCAAGGCAAGTACTCCGGCATAAAAACTTTTCAATTTTTGTTAATATAAAGTAGTGAGCCCTGCTTTGATATTCGTAATTCTACTTACTTTTTTGTTTCTGCTTTCCAACATCACCTCCCAAAGCCTGGGACTTTTAACATATAGCCTGACCAAAAGTAAAAAAGCTGCAGTTTTAACCCTTGCCGCTATTTTTTTACCCGGAACCGTCGTTCATGAGTTCGCTCACGCTGCAGTCGCCCAAGGACTTGGAATTTATGTTGGCGAAATAGACCTTATTCCAAAAGTAGAAGGACAGCATATCAAGCTTGGCAGCGTTCAAGTTGCCCAAACAGACCCAATTAGGCATTTTTTGATAGGAATTGCACCGCTTATTATCGGATTTTTAATTATTTTCACAACAATTGGCATTTATTCCAAATTTGAGCTTACCGGCTTCCTGGCAAGTGCTATTCTGTTTTATATCCTGTTTCAAATTGGTAACACCATGTTTTCCAGCAAAAGGGACATGGAAGGAACTATTGAGCTGGCAATTGCCATAACTTTAGTCTTGGGCTTCTTATACATAATTGGCATAAAACAAATATTTTCCTTTGCAATATCAGCATCATCACATTTGCTGCCCTTTTTTAAAATGTCCAATCAATTGCTTCTAAAAATAATCGTAATAGATCTTGTGGTAATTGGTATTGCCAAACTTTTTAACAAACCTATAAAATTTCAGGCATAACTTCATATGGGCAGAAAAATAAAAAACATATTTGATTTCACCAGAAGCTCCGGTACTACCAAAATTTTAACTTTGGAAATTGCACTTGGCGGCCTGATTACTTTCTCCACTTTGCTTCTTTTTGCCAAAATAGCAGACAGGATTTTGGACAGAGATACTATCGCCCTCGACAATACAATAATCCAAGTAATCTACTCCTTAAGAAATCCTGCACTAACTGCAGCAATGAAAATAATCACATTCTTTGGCGGGGAGATATTCCTGGCAGCGGCCATACTTACAACAATTCTAATAATCATAAGAAAACACAAAGGTGACGCCTTTATATTCTCGTTTATTTTGTTCTCTGGTGTAGTTTTAAACATTTTTTTAAAAGATGTTTTTCAAAGGCCACGACCGGATCTTTCACCACTAATTCATGAGTCTTCGTACAGCTTTCCTTCCGGTCATTCTATAAATTCATTTATTTTTTACACGGCACTTTCGTACTTCATTTTTAGAAAAGTTAAAAACAAAAAACTTAGTTATTTACTAATTGCAGCAAGCACAATCTTAATTTTGTTAATTGGTCTAAGCAGAGTGTATTTGGGTGTACATTATCCAAGCGACGTTGTTGCAGGCTATGCCGAAGGAGTTATTTGGTTTGCATCTATTCTGGTTTTCGAAAAAGCTCTAATTTTCTTCCGCCTTATGAGGCAATACGAAACACAAAAGAGCTATGATATTAACCTGGAGAGCTGATTTTTTAGGGTAAAAACGAACGTTTTCCCCGTCCTTTTCCAAAAATCTTCAAAATAAATAATCGAAAGCAATAAAAGGGAAATAATAATAACCGCGTCGTACCCAAACCTGGCAACATCGTAATCGCGAAGTCTTAGCCACATTCCAAATTCGTCGTACGAAAAAGCCATACCAATGCCAAAAACAATGGCTGTACGGTCCAAAAACTTACCAGTTGGCCTCATTATCAAATCGTACAAACCAGCAGCTGTTAGAATCAAAAACCCGTAGGCAAAATGGTGAACATGAACACCCCGCATGTTCAAAAATAGAAAAGGGAAGAAGTAAATAAAAATTCTGATAACTATGTACGTTGCCAAAAACGAAGAAAAGATAATAAACGGAATTTCTTTACCGCTTTTTGGGCGCAGTTTGGCAAGCATCTTTTAAGTATACAAAATTTTGCCTACTTAATTACGCCTAACCCTATAAGTCCAACTATTATTAAATACGCTGCAATAAAATAATTTAAAAACTTAGGGAAAACTAAGATTAAAATACCAAATATTAAAGCAGCAAGCGGACTTATACCCGATGCATTAAAGTTTAAACTCACAATCTCACCTCCTATTCCTAGTTTAAACTTTTACAAATAAATATCAAATGTGCGTTAAAAATATGTAAGAGAACGATAAAAGAAAATCGTGATAAAATACTCAAGTTACTTTGCGGGATCGCCCGCCTGCAACGCTATGCGTAGCATTGCGGGCAGGTCTAATGGAATGTACTATACATATGTACTAAAAAGTTCTAGGGACGGAAATTTGTATATTGGCTGGACCAATAATCTCGAAAGTAGGGTAAATTTACACAACAGCGGTAAAGTTTTTGCTACCAAAAGTAGAGTTCCTTTTACACTCGTTTACTACGAGGCTTGCCTAACCAAAGAAAAGGCTGTACAAAGAGAAAAACAATTGAAAACCGGTTTTGGAAGAGCTTATTTAAAAAGAAGAATATAACTTTGCGGGATCGCCCGCCTGCAACGCTATGCGTAGCATTGCGGGCAGGTCTAATGTTTTTTGCGGGATCGTCTAATGGCAGGACAGCAGCCTTTGGAGCTGCTTATCTAGGTCCGAATCCTAGTCCCGCAGC
>DATIHT010000094.1:0-2421 GCA_035480415.1 Saccharimonadales bacterium (SeqCode)
CAAAGAAAAAAGCAGAAAAAGCAGCTGTGGTTTGCGAGGAAAATTTTCTTACTAAAAAGTATAAAAAGGCTGTAGAGAAAAGAGTTAATATTACTGTTGTTAATCTTGCGTAAACTGTTTGGACACCCGTAATTTTCCAAATAGCGGCAATAAGTGCGTTGTAAATCGGAAACTCTACAAATCTATATCTATTTGGGTTATCCAAACCATTTGCCTGACTCGACATGTCATCGTATTTAGGAACGAAAAAAGTGAATCCGTCCTTTACGAAGTTTCTGGCAACAGCTGCCGTATCTGCCTGACGCCAGGAATGCCAGTCGGCAATGGGTCTGTTTATTTTATAAAGGCGAAGACCAAGAGCAAGGGTAAGAATGACAATAAGAATTAAGAATTCGAGACGTTTCACGCTTTTTTAGTCTTACTCTGAGCTGCAAGTTTTACTGTGGCAAACATTATAGCTGTTCCAATCCAGAAGGCATATGCAACTTTAGATGCTTCAAAAACGTCTATGTAAACTGCATTTACCAAAAGACCAATTGTTGCTGCTGTTAATCCTGCAACTACAGTTGCATAAAATGGGTCGTCGATTTTCTTAAGGTTTGTAATTCCAAAATAACAAATAAAGGCAATTGCTCCAAAGAAAGATAAAAATCCTAAAAGACCAGTTTCACCGAGCGCGCGAAGAAAATCATTGTCTGTTGATTCTGCTTCTGTGAAATCTTCGATATTTTTCTTTGTGAGAGTTGAATAGCCGGATCCAAAAAGTGGATTTCTCAAAAACCCTTTAATTGCCTGGGGCCAAGTGTAATCGAGACGGATTCCGGTTGAAAGATCGTATTGGACGGCGGCTTGAGAGTAAACCCGTGGCTTTGCGGCAAGAGTTGCTGCAACAGCGGCATTGGTTGAATTATTTTCAGGAATATTTGAATAAACATCGGAAGGAACGGCTTGCGTTACACTTGTTGGTTTTTCGGAAGAAGGTGGAATATCGGATTTAGAACCAATATCAAGATATGCTGCCGTCGAATCTTGCGGAGGTGCTTTTTTAAATGGTCTAAAAGTGATTGCGCTTTTAACTTTATCCAGCTTAAGAATATGAGCAAATCTTTCAGAGAGATCGCCAAATGAGAGCATAATTGTAAGGGATATAAAAACAACAACAAACCAATTAACAGCAGACCAGCGCAAGCCTTTTTTGGCACCAAGCAGCGCAAAAACAATCGTTATGGAAATTAAATATGCCAAAAAAGATGTCCTGGAAACTGTTAGAATCAAAAGCCAAAAACCGCTAAATGAGATTACCAAAAACAATATTTTATGAAGCCAGTTTTTAACAATGGCAATCAGAGGAACAAAAACTGTTAGCGACATCATCAAATATGCAGCGAGATCGTAGTGCCCACCGAATGTAGAAAGAACCCTCGCATGTTCTGTTAAATAAAGTTTTACCCCTTTGGAGAATTCCCTATTCATCGTTGAATAAGCAGGCCAATAGAGATATTTTTGACCAAAACCATAGATGGAGACGGCAAGAAGAACTAATCCTGCAACATAAACATATTTTTTAATTTGACCAAGAGATTTAACAGATGAAAGAAACACAAAAAAGACAGAGAAATATTCTATCCTTCTTCCCCAGTTTAAGAGTAGCTTCATAATATGAGGGCTGCTCAATGGAACCGTGTGAGTGATGAAAATCGCCGAAAGACAGGAGAGAGCGCCTATTGCTACGTAAAGTGCCATAGGGATTAGCATGGGATTATCTTTGAGTGTGACTTTTTTCCTAAGTAGCAATATAAACCAGATAAAAAAAGCAACAGCTACCAAAAGATCGTCTGCACGAAGCCTGACGATATAGCCTGGAATTAAATCCGCAATTGGAATTTTCGGGTAGAGAGGCAGAACAACCAAAAGCGCGAGAGACAGATATTCTAGGATGTGGTCATCAAGCCACTTTAAGAGCTTCGGCATAATATTTCGCGGTCTCCCTTCTGCCTAAGGCAGTAAATATGACAATCCGGGATAATGCTCCTATTTTAAGCAAGATTTTTAAAAGTTGCAAAGACAAGAAGCCTGTATGCTTCTTATATATATAGTTGAGTCCCCTATACTCACCCACAATAGCGTTTTTGGAGATTTTCCCCGCAGAACCTTGCCCAATATGAACTACCTTTGCAGTTGGGCTAAAAACTACCTTTAAGCCTGTCTTTTTTATTCTGATACACCAATCTACGTCTTCTCCGTACATAAATATTTTTTCGTCCAGCATGCCCACTTTTTCAATTACCGCCTTGGGGACCATAAGCGCTGCTCCAGTTAACCAATCTACTTCGTGCTCCTTTTGGTAAAAACTATCATGGTCTATATGGTACGGCCTTAATAACTGCCCGAGGGGCAGATCGTCAATAAAAGTCATCCAAA